>JBHHVK010000017.1:0-20210 GCA_046754205.1 Thermodesulfobacteriota bacterium | reverse complement strand
GCCTCGCCCACGTGGGCGAGGCCCGCTCGCGGGGGCTCATGGCCGGGGTGGAGCTGGTGGCCGACAAGGCCACGAAGGAGCGCTTCCCCTCCAGAGAGCGTGTGGCCCACCGGGCCTGCTCCGAGGCGAGAGACCGGGGCCTTATAATCCGCAATATCGGGGACACGATAATAGTGGTCCCGCCGCTCAGCGTGACGGAGGGCGAGATAAGGGATCTATTGCGAATCATCAGGGCGTCGATTGAAAGCGTTACAGTGAAGGCCCGTGGCTGAAGGGATGGGAAAGGCGTTTTTCATAACCGGCACGGACACCGGCGTGGGCAAGACCTTTGTGGCCGGGGCGGCCGCCCGGGCCTTACGGTCCAGGGGCCTCGACGTGGGGGTGATGAAGCCCGTTGAGACTGGCTGCGCCGTGGCCGACGTCGGGCTCGCGCCGGCCGACGCGACCGGGCTCATCAAGGCCTCCGGCTCGACTGACCCGGTCGAGGCCGTCTGTCCCTACAGGTTCGCGCCGGCGCTCTCCCCGCACCTCGCCGCCCGCCTCGAAGGGGTCGAGATAGACCCGGACCTCATAAAGAGGACCCTTGACCGGCTCGCCGCGGCCCACGACGTAACGCTCGTCGAGGGCGCCGGGGGCCTCATGGCGCCGCTCGCCCCCGGGCTCACAACCGCGGACCTCGTAAGGGCCCTCGGGGTCCAGCTCGTAATCGTAGCCGCAGACCGTCTCGGGGTCATAAACCATACGCTCCTTACGGTGGAGTGCGCCAGGGGCAGGGGCATCGAGGTGGCAGGCATAGTCCTGAACTCCCCCTTCCCCCCCGGCCCCCCCGGCCCCGTAGACGAAAGCCCGGCGCATAACCTCGCCGAGCTCAGGGACCTCACCGGCCTGCCCGTCTTCGCCCTCCCCTACGTCCCGCCGCCGGAAGGCCATGGGAAGGGCGCGCAAAAAGACGCCCCCCTCGAAGAGGGGGGCGTCGCAGAAGCGGTGGAAGCCGTCCTGAAGGGGTGTCTCAGTTATTAGACCCCACCTGCTCCACCTTTAAGCCCGGGCGGCCGAGCCCTGACGGGTTGTGTAGTTTAGTGTCCCGCCGGCGAGCACGGTATCGACCTGCCTGGTGGAAAATCCGTGGTTGAGCTTTATCTCCGTACCCTTGGTCTTGTTCTTCATGGTGACCCTATCCCCGGCGGTCAGCCCCTTCCGGAGGCCCGTAAGCTCGAGCTCGTCCCCGTCGTCTATCGAGTCGTAGTCGCCCGGGTCCGAGAAGGTGAGCGGGAGGATGCCGAAGTTCACCAGGTTGTCCTTGTGGATGCGGGCAAAGCTCTTGGCTATGACCGCCTTTATGCCGAGATACATGGGGCAGAGCGCGGCGTGCTCGCGGCTCGAGCCCTGGCCGTAGTTGTCGCCTCCGACGACGAAACCGCCCCCGACCTCCTTCGCCTTCCTGTGGAAGTCCGGGTCTATGGCCGCGAAGACCGACTCGGAGTACTTGGGCACGTTGCTCCTGTACTTGAGCCAGGTCCCGGCCGGGGTTATGTCGTCGGTGGTGATGTTGTCACCGAGCTTTATGAGCACCCTGCCCGAGAGGGTGTCCGGCAGCTCGCCGGCCATGGGGAGGCTCGCTATGTTGGGGCCCTTTATGACCTCCACCTCATCGGGGTTTTCAGCCGGGGGGATTATCATGGAGTCGTCCACGAGGAACTTCTCCGGCATCTTTATCTCCGGGTAGCCGCCGAGCTTTCTCGGGTCGGTTATGACCCCCTTTATGGCGGCGGCCACGGCGGTCTCCGGGCTTACGAGGTATACCTTGGCGTCCTTGGTCCCGGATCTGCCGATGAAGTTCCTGTTGAAGGTCCTGAGCGACACCCCGCCCGAGGGGGGCGACTGGCCGTTGCCGATGCAGGGGCCGCAGGCCGCTTCGAGTATCCTGCCCCCGGCCTCTATGAGGGCGGCGAGCCCGCCGTTGTGGGCTATCATGTCGAGGACCTGCTTGGAGCCGGGGGATATGGTCATAGATACGTCGGGGTGGACCTTGTGGCCGCCCCCTTTGAAGGTCTCGGCCACCACCATGAGGTCGCGGTAGCTCGAGTTGGTGCAGCTTCCGACGCAGACCTGGTCGACCTTCATGCCATCGAGCTCCGAGACCTTCACCACGAGGTCGGGCATGTGGGGCTGGGCTATCATCGGCTCGAGCTCCGAGAGGTTTATCTCGATGGTCTCGTCATAGGCGGCGTCGGGGTCGGCGGTAAGCTCCACCCAGTCCTCCTCGCGGTCCTGGGCGCGGAGGAACTCCCGGGTAACCTCGTCGCTGGGGAAGACGCTCGTGGTGGCGCCGAGCTCTGCGCCCATGTTGGTTATGGTGGCGCGCTCGGGCACCGACAGCGACTTTATGCCCTCTCCCCCGTACTCGATTATCTTGCCGACACCGCCCTTGACGGTCATGCGCCTCAAGAGCTCGAGTATCACGTCCTTGGCCGAGACCCAGGGCCGGAGCCTGCCGGTGAGCTTTACGAGCACCACCCTGGGGTAGGTGAGGCTGAATGGGCCGCCGCCCATGGCCACGGCGACGTTGAGCCCGCCGGCGCCTATGGCGAGCATGCCCAGGCCGCCCGAGGTGGGGGTGTGGGAGTCCGAACCGAGCATGGTCTTGCCGGGCCGGCCGAACCTCTCGAGGTGGACCTGGTGGATTATGCCGTTGCCGGGCTTGCTGAAGTAGACCCCGTGCCTGGCGGCCACGGTCTGGAGGAAACGGTGGTCGTCGGCGTTCTCGAACCCGCCGTACTGAAGGGTGTTGTGGTCCACGTAGCTCACGGAGAGCTCGGTCTTGACCCTGGGGACGTTCATGGCCTCGAACTGAAGGTAGGCCATCGTTCCCGTGGCGTCCTGGGTAACGGTCTGGTCTATCCGTATGCTCACCTCATTGCCGGTGACGGGCTCACCTGAGACGAGGTGGCTGTCTATCAGTTTCTGAGCTACGTTCTTACCCACGGTCCGTCCTCCTTCTTATAGTTGTATGGCAAAACATTAATGTGATAAAACCGGTTCATATCTATGGAATCGGCCCTCAAGGACGCCGTAACCCGCCGCCGATTCACCGGACCCCGCGGGGGAGGAAGAAAAGTGGCTGGATATAACGGAGTTGCATCAACTGGAAGGCAGAGTGACAGAATACCTTAAAAAGCGGGGAGTTGTCAATCACAAAAGACCTTCGGGAGAGGGGGGGCGGGGGCCCGGGGAAAGACGAATTGACAAAGGCCCCGCCGGACACTATATTTAAAGCGAGCCTACCATAAGGAAAAATCTGTAGAAATCCGGCACCGCGGCACCTCCGGCGTCCGCCGTGACACGCCGCATCGCCACCCCATAGGGTTCACCACGATGGCTGAAGAAAAGAAAACCGCCCCCAGGGGGCTGAAAAACACCCAGTGGCCCATATTCATCGCCCTGGTGCTGGCGATGTTCCTCATCTTCATCTGGGGCCCCTCCATCACCTCACGTGGGGTCGTGCGCCACAACGTCTCGTACAGCCAGTTCGTCTACCAGCTCGAAGCGGACAACATAAACTCCGTGAACCTTAGAAAACTCCGGGTCGACGGGGAGTTCAAAGAGGAGGTCACGATCACGCCACCCGGGGGCCGGGGCGAGGTCGCGGTCAAGCACTTCACCACGTACCTGCCGAGCTTCCAGGGCGAAGGGCTTATCGCCAGGCTCAGGGAAAGGGGCGTGGAGATAAGCGTCGCCCCGTCGGAGGGGGAGAACGTCCTGTGGCAGATACTGGTAATCGCGCTGCCCTGGATCCTGATAATCGGCGTATGGGTGCTTATAATGAGGCGCACCACGAGGATGCAGGGCGGCCCTGGAGGGGTCTTTTCCTTCGGCGCCTCGAAGGCGAAGCTCTTTGACATGACCAAGCCAACGGTCACCTTCAAGGACGTGGCCGGCATGGAGAACGTGAAGCGCGACCTGAGGGAGACGATAGAGTTCCTGAAGGACCCGTCGAGGTTCAAGGACATAGGGGCCAAGATCCCCAGGGGGGTCCTGCTCATAGGGCCCCCGGGCACTGGTAAGACGCTGCTGGCCCGGGCCACCGCCGGAGAGGCCGGCGTGACCTTCTACAGCATAAGCGCCGCAGAGTTCATCGAGATGTTCGTCGGCGTGGGGGCGGCCCGCGTGCGCGACATGTTCAAGCAGGCGCGGGCCAACCAGCCGAGCATCATATTCATAGACGAGCTCGACGCCGTGGGACGCACCAGGGGGGCGGGCCTCGGCGGGGGCCACGACGAGAGGGAACAGACCCTCAATCAGCTCTTGAGCGAGATGGACGGGTTCGAGCCCCACGAGGAGGTCATCGTCATGTCCGCCACCAACCGGCCGGACGTTCTCGACCCGGCGCTCCTCCGGCCCGGCCGGTTCGACCGCCACATCATAATCGACAGGCCCGGTCTCACCGAAAGGCTCGGCATACTCGAGGTACATGCCAGGGGCAAGAAGGTCGCCCCGGAGGCGGACCTCGAAAAGATCGCCCGCGGCACACCGGGCATGACCGGCGCCGATATCGAGAACATAATGAACGAGGCCGCTCTCCTGGCCGCGAGGAAGAAAAAGCCCGCCCTCGACATGGCCGACCTCGAGGAGGCGAGAGACAAGATCCTGATGGGCGCCGAGAGGGAGGAGACGATAACCGAAGAGGAGCGGAAGATTACGGCCTACCACGAGAGCGGCCACGCCCTGGTGGCGCTGAAGCTCCCGAACATGGACCCCCTGCACAAGGTCACCATCATACCGAGGGGAATGGCCATGGGCGCAACCCAGGTGCTCCCCAAGGAGGACAGGCACTACTACCCGAAGAGCTACCTCATGGACAAGCTCGCCGTGTCGCTGGCCGGCCGCGTCTCCGAAAAGCTCGTCTTCAACGACACCTCCACCGGGGCCCAAAACGACCTCAAGGAGGCCACGGGGCTCGCCGAGAAGATGGTCGCCCAGTGGGGAATGAGCGACAAGATCGGCCCTATAAACCTCGGCCGTGGCGAGGAGCACCCCTTCCTCGGCCGCGAGCTCGCCCAGCCCAAGCGCTACAGCGAGGACATGGCCTGGCTGATGGACCAGGAGATAAGGAAGATCATCATCGAGGCCGAGGCCAGGGCCGAAGAGATACTCACGCGGGAGAGGGAGACGCTCGACCGCCTCGCCGAAGAGCTGATGGCCCACGAGGTGCTCGACAAGTCCGACATCGACAGGATAGCGGCAAGGGGCAAGGGCGAAAAGGCCCCGGAGGAAAAGGCCGACCGCCCGGCCGAGCGATAGAGACGGGCCCGCGGCGGGGCCAGGACCCGGCGGCGGGCGTTACCGCGCCGACCTCCCGGCGTGGTCGGCCATGATGGCGTCCATGCGCGCGGCCATCTTCTCGAGCCTCCTTTTCTGCGCCCTGGTGACCTTCGTGTGTCCCATCCCGTTCATGTAGTCGGCTATCTCGCCCATCATCTCCGCCATATCCCGTAGTGAGGCCTCAAGGGCGCGTTCCGCGTCACCGCCCGCCTTCAAGGCCTTTCTGTCCGTTATCGTCCTTATAAGCTTCTCCTTCATGGTTGTGAGCCGTGCCTTATCGCCCTCGGGATAGGCGTGGACGACCTCGCGGGTCATCTTCATCGAGTGCCTGAGCATGGCCGCGACGTCGCGGAGCGCCCCGGACTGCCCCTCCCCGGAAAGCCCGGCCTCGATATCATCGAGACGTGCAATCATCCTTGTGAGGCTCGCCTTGTCCGCGGCGTTGACGGAGTGGACGAGCCTCGTGTTTATCTCTATCGTCTTCTTCATCATGCCCATGACCTCGCCCATCACCTCGGCCCGCCGGGATATCTCCGGGTCCGCCTTGCCCGGGGCCGCAAAGGAGTCCGACGCCGTAAGCAGAGGGGACGCCGAGGTGGCGATGGCCAGGACGGCCGCCGTCAGAACCGCTCTCAGGAAAATCATCGCCGCACCTCGCTTTCCTTTTAAGGACTGAAAGCACCTTTTTACCATCTCTCGCTATGATTTTAGACCCAAAACCCCGCGCGGTCAAACCGGCGGGCCGCAAAGGCCGGCTCGTCCAGGGCCCGGCTTGGCACCCTGGACCGAAGCGGCGCGCCACCGGGCGTCCGACTTGACTTATCCCTTCAACGTTATATAATCCCGGGTATGCTGCGAGGGGGTAGCCGTCGGATATCCATGGCGAGGCCTACTGCCCGCGTCCATAGGAAGGGAGGAAGACTTGAGAAAATCGATGCTGCTCGTCTTTGTGCTCGCCTGCTCCATGGTCGTCTTCTCGGGGATTTCTCACGCCGAAAATTTTGCCTCGGTCTATGTCGGCGGGGCCATACCGCACGAAGCCGACGCCGCCGACAATACCGGGGCCGGCGGGTCCGGCACGTGGGAGTTTGATTCGAGCGCCGTTGCGGGCGTAAAGTTCGGCCGCTGGTTTAATGAGCAGGACGCCCCGTACTTCGGCGTGGAGGCCGACCTGAACCTGCACTTTCCGGACCTGAGCAAGCAGAGCGGCACTCTCTCCGGAGGGACGCAGAACATGGAGGCAGAGGTCATCGTCTGGGGCGGCACCGTAAACGGGCTCCTGAGGTATCCCGAGGGTGACGTAAGGCCCTACGTCGGCGCGGGCGGGGGAATTTTCCACGCAAACGTCGATGACGGGCTCGGAAGCGTCTCGGGTCCCTTTACGGGCGATGAGGACACCAGGTTCGGCTGGCAGCTGCTCGGCGGGGTCGACTGGACCGTCACCGATGACATCTCCGTCTTCGCCGAGTACAAATACACCATCGTTGACTTCGAGTTCGACGACCCGAGCAAGCTCGGAGTGGATGTCAACTACAGGGCGAGCCACGTCTACGGGGGCGTCTCCTACCGCTTCTAAAGCCCTCCTTGAGCCGACAAACCGAACCCGCCGGACTTTTAGTCCGGCGGGTTTTTTGATTTCTGGAGGCGGCGAGCGGATTCGAACCGCTGAATGGCAGTTTTGCAGACTGCTCCCTTAGCCACTTGGGTACGCCGCCGCCGGGACAGGTTGTCCTTCAATATAGTAATTATCGGCGGCCCTTGTCAAGGCTGAACCCCTTTTGACCCGGGAGGGCTCCGCCGCCCGGGGCCCGGGGGCTGCTCCATGGTTATCTCCTCCGGGGATTCGAGGAACATCTCTATGTTGTAGAAGCCGTCGCGGAGCACCCCCTCCACGGTGACGATCCTGCCGGCGTAGCTCTCCGGCTCGAGGAGCTCGGGGGGGAAGCGGTCCATGAATTTGTTGAAGATCGTCGCGGTGAAGACCCTCGACCCGCCGGTATGGAAGTATATGTCGAGTCCGCTCCTGTGCCTGTAGGACGACATGACCTTCCCGCGGACCCTCACGTAATCACCGATGTACTGGTATACATAGGAGGGACGGATGGTCTCGATCCTCGAATACTTACCCCATATAAGGCCCCCCTTGCCCTCTTTGACCTCCCCGACCTCCTCGTCCTCTTCGCCCCCGTTATATGCGGCGGCCAGCCTGACCAGGCCGCCGCCGCCCGAGGCGGCCCCGCCGGGACCCCCGCCCCCCCAGACCCCGAGGCCGAGCCTTCTCGCCTCGCCCTCGGCGGCCCTCACCCTGCGGGCCTTCTCGAGCCCGCAGGGCGGGATGATCATGGCGCGGCCGAGCCCTTCTCTCAGGAGCAGGGTATTCACGAGCCGGCCGTCGGCGTAGACCCAGGCGAGGCGTCTTCCGTACCTGTCGGCGGGCTCTTCACGGCAAAAGACCATCCTCACGGTCTTTCCTCCGACGAGCTCGATGTTACGGTCCCTCGCCTCGGCGTAGAGGGGCTCGCCCTTCTCGGGGGTGTCGACGCCGATGTACCTGACCGACGCGCCCTCCCTCCGCCCCCTGTCTCCCCTTATGACGACCGTGTCCCCGTCTATGACCCAGTCGACGTGGAAGAGGCCGGACCCGGCGGCGCCTCCGATGGAAGAGGGATAGGCCCTGCCGGGGATGAAGAGAACAGACGCCAGCGTGAAGACCAGGGCCGCGGCGGCGAGAGAGACGCCTTTCTTGAAGGGGGAAGACATGGACGAAGCCTCCTTAATTGGGGCGAGAGGTCCGGGGGCCGGCCTCTTCTACCATCTTTCCCTCAGCTCGTGTATCTGCAGTTGAAGCTCTTTTATCTCCCGCCTTATCTTGTCGCAGTCCACCGGCTCTTTGGATATCTCGCGGGCGATCCCGTTGAGCTTGAGGGAGAGGGCGCTGTTGAGCTTGTTGTACTCCTTGCTCATCTCCTCGAAGTTCGTGATGAAGTCGTTGGCGTACATGACGAAGTTCCTGACGTGGAGGTCGTCCTTGGTCCTTACGGTAAGACGCCGGTTCAGCTCGCCAGAGCTTACGAGCTTCATCTCGTATTCGAGACGCTTGAAGGGGCCGACGAGCCGGTGGGTAAAGAAGACCGACAGTAGCACCACGAGTATTATGTAGCCGACTATGAGGAAGATGCCGAGCGACGGGGTCGTAAGCTCGAAGTAGGCTATGAGCGCGCTCGATACGGTCTGAAGAAAGATGCCCCCCAAGAGCGCCATGACCGCCAGCAGGGCTATGGAGAACTGCAGCTCCCTGGCGACGAAGTAACTCTGCCTGAATTTTCTCGGGATCCTCTTCTGGCCTTCCTGGTCCATCAGTAACCTTTCGGATTTATTGAACATAATACACCAGTGAGCCTTTTTGTCAAGACATCACTTCTCCCCATGCCGAAAGATGTAAACCCCCTGAAATCCGCAGGTTACGCCGCAGGCCGCGCCCCGCGCGGGCGCGCTCCGAGGCGCCTTCAAGGACGAGGGGCCTGGAGGATTTGCCTTGACTCTACCGGGGCGTGTATTTAAGATAGTAAATATCACCCGGCCGGGGCTGCGGAGCTCGGGGAGTTGCAGACGCGACCGGCCGGGGCGCGGCGTGGCGGCGAGAAAGGGGCGGGATATGAAGGAGATGAAGGAGAGGATAGTAAAGACCGGAGAGGGCAAGGAAGGGGTGACCCTGCCGGAGGACTACCTGAGGTTCCTGGAGCTCATCCCCGGGGCCGAGGTGGAGGTGAGGCTCGACGAGAAGAGGAAGTGGATAATCATAAGGCCGCTCCACGGGGCGGACTTCCTCGAGCACTTCAGAGACACGATGGATACGATGGCATGAAGATCTACCGGCTCCCTCACCTCGCGGACATGAGCCCCGGGGGCGAGTACCTCCTCGGGCGCTTTGATCTCGGCACCGATGCGATAAGCATCCTCTACGGAAGGCTCCGCCCCGGAGGGCCCGGAAAGTGCGTCTCCGCCGGAACGGGCAGAGAGGCCCTCCTTTTCGTGGTGAAGGGTGAGGTGGCGGTGAGGAGGAAGAAGTCGTCCTTCTCGCTCGACGCGGGAGAGGCGTTCCTCTTAAGCGGCGCCGAGGAGTTCAACATAGAGGGCGCCCCGGGGGGAGAGTCGGTCTACCTGATGGCCACGGGGCGGCGGGGGGAGCGCGGGGCCGAAGACCCGGCGGAGGCCGCCTGCAAGGACGACACGGAGCCGGAGCCCTGCACGCCCGAGGCGAGGGAGAACCCACCCCCCGCGGAGGCGGAAAAAGAGAGCGAATTCGTGATTACGAGGGACGAGGAGTAAGAGGACGGCCCTCGCGGCGAAGGCGGCCCGGGGGGGGAAGGCCCGGAATAGACGGAAAAGGCAAGGGGGCTCAGGCCCCCTCGATTATCTGTACGACGCTCTCCTCCTGCCCGATGGCCATGATGTGGGCCCCGTGGCAGAACCCCTTCAATTCGCGGAGCTGCCGCGAGGCTATCTCTATGCCCTTGGCGAGCTCGTCCGTGGCGCCCTCGAGCTCGTCGATGAGCCCCTGCGGCACGTTCACCCCCGGCACGTTCCTGTTGAGGAAGTTGGCCATCTTCGCCGACTTGAGGAGCAGGATGCCGCCGAGTATCCTGGCACCGTGCCTTTCGTTCTCATCGAAGAACCTCTTGAACCGGTCCATGTCGTAGATGGCCTGGGTCTGGAAAAAACGGGCCCCGGCGCCTATCTTCTTTACGAACTTTATCTCCTCGGGCTCCCAGGGGTCGGCCTCAGGGGCGACCACCGCCCCTATGTAGAAGTCCGTGGCCCCCCGGAGTTCCTTGCCCTTGAGGTTCACCCCGCCGTTGAGCTTCGTGATGCTGTCCACGAGCTGGACGCTGTCGAGGTCGAACACGGCCTTGGCGTCGCGGTGGTCGCCGAAGGAGACGTCGTCGCCCGAGAGCGCCAGTATGTTCTTTACCCCGAGGACCCAGGCGCCGAGGATGTCGGACTGGAGGGCCAGCCGGTTCCTGTCCCTGCAGGTCATCTGGAAGACAGGCTCCACGCCCTCGCCTAAAAGCACCACCGAGCAGGCCAGAGAGCTGAGCCTCATCACCGCCCTCTGGTTGTCCGTCACGTTGGCGGCGACGATACTGTCCTTCAGGAGCCGGGCCTTTTCGACGAAGCCCGAGACATCCGTGCCCCTCGGGGGGCATATCTCCGCCGTTATGGCGAACCTTCCGGCTTCGAGCTCTTCCCTTAAACCCATCTGATCACCTCTCAGCCTGCCAGGCGCGCTATTATGGACTCGAAGAGTGCGCGGCCGCCGGGAGCGCCGCCACCCGTCGCCCCCGCCCCCAGGGGGTCTACTATAGCCTCGCAGGCCCTCTCCGGGTGCGGCATCATCCCGAGGACGTTGCCTTCCCGGTTTATTATCCCCGCGATGTTGGCCCTCGAGCCGTTGGGGTTGAATTCGCCGGAGACCTCTCCTGCGGGGCCGCAGTACCTGAAGACTATCCTGCCCTCGTCCTCGAGCCCCTTTATGACGTCGTCGTCGGCGTAGTAGTTGCCGTCGTGATGTGCGATGGGCACCCTCACGACCCCTCCCGGCCGGTACATGGAGGTGAAGGGGGTGGAGGCGTTCTCGACCCTCAGGTGTACGTGAGCGCAGATGAACTTCAGACCCCTGTTCCTCATGAGGACCCCGGGGAGCAGACCCGCCTCGGTGAGGACCTGGAAGCCGTTGCAGATGCCCACCACGAGCCCCCCGGCACCGGCGAAGCGGATGACCTCGTTCATCACCGGCGAGTATCTCGCTATGGCGCCGGTCCTCAGGTAATCGCCGTAGGAGAACCCCCCGGGCAGTATTACGCAGTCGAGGCCGTCAAGGTCCGTCGACTTGTGCCAGACGTAGCTCGTGGGGACTCCGAAGACGTGCTTCGTGGCGTGGTAGCAGTCGTGGTCGCAGTTGGACCCGGGGAATACTATGACTCCGAACTTCAAATCCGCCTCTTGATAAATACCCGCATGACGGCCCCGGGGGGCCGCGGGACGGGCGCCCTAATCGAGCTCTATCCTGTAGTCCTCGATGACGGTGTTGGCGATGAGCTTCTCGCACATCTCGCGGAGCCTGGCCTGCTCCCGGCCGGGCGACGCCCCCTCCGGAGAAGAGTCATCGATGGTAATCTCCACGAACTTGCCGATCCGGACGTCCGAGACCTCGGTGAAGCCCCGGGACCGGAGGGCCCCCATGACGGCCTTGCCCTGGGGGTCGAGGACACCCTTTTTCAAAGTAACGTAGACCCTTGCCTTCATACACAGCCACCTTCGCTTTAAGCCATGACCTTAACGAGGACCTCCTCGTAGGCCTCCTCCACGCCCCCGAGGTCGCGCCTGAAGCGGTCCTTGTCCATCTTCTCCCGCGTGGCCAGGTCCCAGAGGCGGCACCCGTCCGGGGTTATCTCGTCGCCGAGAAGGACCTCGCCCCTGTGGGTCCCGAACTCGAGCTTGAAGTCCACGAGTATGAGGCCCCTGGATCTGAAGAACTCGACGAGTATGGTGTTGACCTTCAGGGCCTCCTCCTCCATCACGCCGAGCTGCGCGGGGGTGGCGAGCCCGAAGGCCCTGGCGTGGTACTCGTTTATCATCGGATCCCCGAGCTCGTCGCTCTTGTAGTAGAGCTCCACTATCGTCTCGGCCAGCGGCGCACCCTCGACCAGCCCCATCCTCTTTGCCAGCGACCCGGCGGCGACGTTCCTCACGACGACCTCCACAGGGATTATCTCGAGCTTCTTTACCACCATGTCGCGGTCCGAGGGCCGGTCGACGAAGTGGGTCTTTATGCCCTTGTCCTCGAGATACCCGAATATCCTCGAGGATATCTTGTTGTTCAATATGCCCTTGTGGGGGATGACGCCCTTCTTCTTTCCGTCGAAGGCGGTCGCCTCGTCCTTGAAGTGCTGGATGTAGAGGTCCGGGTCGTCGGTGGCGTAGATTATCTTGGCCTTGCCCTCGTAGAGTTTTTCCAGTTTTTTCATTTCCCCCTCTTCCTCCGGCTCGATGCCTTCCTCCCGTCGCCGAAGGTCCTCTTGAATATGTAGCCCACGTGCCTGGTGTAGGGTCGCAGGTCAAAACAGCTCTCTATCTCCTTCGGGGTCAGGTACTGCGAGACCATGGTGTCCTCCTTGAGGACCTTCTCGAATTCCACGTCCAGCTCCCATACCTGCATGGCGTTTCTCTGTACGAGCTCGTAGGCCTCTTCCCTGGTGAGCCCCTTGTCCACGAGCTTCAGGAGGACCTTCTGGGAGAAGACCAGGCCCTTGAGCCTCTCGATGTTCCTCTTCATGTTCTCCGGGTAGACGACGAGGCCGGTGATGAGTCCCGTCACGCGAGCGAGCATGAAGTCCACGAGCGTCGTCGCGTCAGGCGCGATGACCCTTTCGACCGAGGAGTGGGAGATGTCCCTTTCGTGCCAGAGCGCCACGTTCTCAAGGGAGCTCGCCCCGTAGGCCCGGACGAGGCGCGCGAGCCCCGTGAGGTTCTCCGAGAGCACGGGGTTGCGCTTGTGGGGCATGGCCGAAGACCCCTTCTGCCCCGGGGTGAAGGGCTCCTCGACTTCGAGGACCTCCGTTCTCTGCAGATGCCTTATCTCCACGGCTATCTTCTCTATGGAGGCCGCCACGATGGCAAGCGTGGTGAAGTACTCGGCGTGGCGGTCGCGGTGGACGACCTGGGTGGCCGCCGGCTCGGGCACCAGGCCGAGCGAGGCGAGGGCGTACCTCTCGACCCTCGGGTCTATCTGGCTGAAGGTACCAACGGCCCCGGAGAGCTTGCCGCAGGAGACGGACTCCATGGCGCTCCTCATGCGGCCGAGGTTCCTTCCCATCTCGCCGTACCACTGGGCGAGCTTGAGGCCGAAGGTGACCGGCTCTGCGTGTATGCCGTGGGAGCGGCCCATCATGGGCGTGTCCCTGTGCTCGAAGGCCCGGGCCCTGAGGGCCGACCGGAGCCCCTCGATGCCCTCCACTATGACCCCGCCCGCCTCTTTCAACAGGAGCGCCAGCGCGGTGTCGAGCACGTCCGACGAGGTCAGGCCCATGTGTATGTAGCGGGAATCGGGGCCCACGTGCTCGGCGACGCTCGTGAGAAAGGCGATGACGTCGTGCTTTACGGTCTTTTCTATCTCGTCTATGCGCCCGACGTCGAAACTGGCCCTGCGCTTTATGTTACTGAGCGACTTCTCGGGTATCTTTCCGAGCCTCGCCCAGGCCTCGCAGGCGGCTATCTCCACGTCGAGCCACCGGTTGAACCTGTTCTCAGGGGCCCAGATGCGGGCCATCTCCGGGCGCGTGTAGCGTTCTATCACTTTGAGGTCTCCCCAGCGGGCGTAAACAGTGAGGTGTATATATAACAGAACAAACCCTTATAATACAACAGCGAACTTCCCCTTTCCAACAAAAAGCGCCCTCCGGGGGCGGAAGAGATGGGCCGGGAGGGCCTGGGGAGGGAGACCGAGGGGCGACGACGGGGAGGGCGTGCGGCGGCGGGGGGCGGGGGGCGGCGGGATTACCGTTCCCGCGTCTTGGTCTTGTACCTCTTGAGCCTGAAGACCCCCTCCCTCTCCCTCTCGTCGAGGACGCGTCCGATGCCTTTGATGTGGCGGCCCAGGGTCGGGAGCATCACCTCGGTTATGGCGTTTATCTTCCTGGTGTCGGCCTTTATGGCCTCGCCTATCCTCTGGAGCCTCGTCTCCCTCGCCGCTATCCTCACGAGCAGGTCGGTGGCGGACTCGAACCCCCTCGCGGCCTCGAGCACCCCGGTGGAAACGCCTACCGGGGAGATGTCCCGGGCCGAGAGGGCCCTCATCAGGGGCTTTTCCTCCACCTCCGGGACGTTGACGCCCCAGACGTTCTTGACCTTTATCTTGATGTCCACGTTGCGGCGCGCGGAGCTTGCGAAGGACAACACCCCGGGCTCATCGAGGGCCCGGGCCTTTTCGAGGCTCCTCTGGGCCGCGCCGAGGGCGTCGGCGAGGAGCTCCCTCAGCTTCACGGTCTCCTCGACTATGCCGAAGAACTCCTTCATCAGGGCCTCGCGCTTGCTCTTGAGAAGGTCGAGGCCCTTCCTTATGACGCCGTACCGCCCCCTGAGCAGGAGGAGCTGCTGCCTTGTCGGTTTGAGCATCTCCACGGCGGCCTAACCCCCTTCCGCCTCGTCGGCCGCCCCGGAGTCCCCGGCGGCCCCGGCGGCCGCGGAGCTTACGAGCCCCTCCACGCCGAGGGCCACGAGCTCCCTGGCCGGGAGGCTGGCGAGCAGCTCTATGCCCAGGTCCAGGGTCTCGTCAATAGACCTTTCGGTCTCGCCCTGGCCCACGAACCTCTCCTCGAAGGCCTCGGCGAAGGCGAAGTAGCTCTTGTCGAGCTCCGTAAGCCCCTCCTCCCCCACGATGGTGACGAGCCTCCTGACGTCCCCTCCCCTGGCGTATGCCGAATAGAGGGCGTCGGCGAGCTTGCGGTGCACCTTGCGCGTCTTCCCCTCCCCGATGCCGAGGTTCATGAGCCTCGAAAGACAGGGGAGCGCGTCTATGGGCGGGTAGACGCCCTTCCGGTGAAGCGTCCTGGAGAGCACTATCTGCCCCTCGGTTATGTAGCCGGAAAGGTCGGGGATGGGATGGGTTATGTCGTCGTCGGGCATCGTGAGTATTGGCATGAGCGTTATGGAGCCCTTCCGGCCCTTGAGCCTTCCGGCCCGCTCGTATATGGAGGCGAGGTCAGTGTACATGTACCCCGGATAAGACCTGCGGCCCGGTATCTCCTCGCGCGCCGAGCCTATCTCGCGCAGGGCCTCGCAGTAGGCGGTCATGTCGGTGAGGACCACCATGACGTGATAGCCCTTGTCAAAGGCGAGGTACTCGGCCGTGGTAAGGGCTATCCTGGGGGTGAAGAGCCTCTCGATGGTCGGGTCGCTCGCCTCGTTTATGAAGGCCACGGTCCTCGCCATGGCCCCGGTCTCCTCAAGGGACCTCCTGAAGAAGAAGGACTCTCTCGATGTTATGCCCATGGCCCCGAAGACCACGCAGAAGTCCTCCCCCTCCTCGGATATCCGCGCCTGGCGCACCACCTGCACGGCGAGCTCCTTGGCCGGCAGCCCGGCCCCGGAGAATATGGGGAGCTTCTGGCCGCGCACCAGGGTATTGAGCCCGTCGATGACCGAGATGCCCGTCTGGATGAAGAAGTCCGGCTTGTTCCTGAGGGCGGGGTTCATGGGCAGCCCCCCCACGTCCATGTACTTCTCCGGCAATATGTCCGAGAGCCCGTCTATCGGGCGGCCCAGGCCGTTGAAGATGCGGCCGAACATGTCGGGCGAGACCCCGACCCTCGCGGCCTCGCCGCTGGGGGTGACCGTGGTCCCCTCCGAGTCTATGCCGGAGGTGCCCTCGAGGAGCTGGATGACAGCGAGGTCTCCCATGAGCTGGAGTATCTGCCCGGTGCGGGTCTCGCCGGAAGAGAGCTTTACCACGCACATCTCCCCGAGACTCCCCCTGGTGACGTGCTCGGCGAAGATGAGCGGACCGGTCACGGCGGTTATGGTCCTGTATTCCCTCGTGACGAGGTCTCTTTTCCCGTCGGCCATAAGTGTTTCGTCCCCCTTAAACCGCCTCGACGCCCTCGACGGCGCCGGAGAAGGTCTTGTCGATTTCTTCCACGAGCCCCCTGGCCACATCGGCGAAACCGTCGTTGTGGTGGTTCTTTATGTTCATGACCTTTCCCCTGACCGGGCTTTCGAGTATGCTCTCGATGTAGACGCCCCTTTCGAGGGCGGCCGACGCCGCCCCGTGGTAGGCGAAGATGACCTTCAGCATCCAGTACTGCTTCTCGTAGGTGTTGAAGGCGTCATACTCGTTGAACACGCTCTGCTTCAGGAAGACCTCTCTGGCGATGTTGGCCACCTCGAGGGTCAGACGGTCGGACTCCTGAAGCGCCTCGGCGCCTATTATCTGGATGACGTCCTGCAGTTCGCGATCCTTCTGAAGGAGCCTGAAGAGGGCGGCCCGGAGTTCGCCGAGCTCCGGGGAGACCTCCCTCGCCAGCCATTCGGAAAGCTCCGGGTAGTAGAGGCTGAAGCTCGTCTGCCAGTTGACGGCGGGGAAGTGGCGCCTGTAGGCGAGCTCTGGGTCGAGGGCCCAGAGCGCGCCGGCGAACCTCATGGAAGACTGGGTCACGGGCTCGGAGAAGTCTCCGCCGGGGGGCGAGACGGCGCTTACTATGGTCACCGCCCCGGTCCTCTCCCCGCCCCCCTCGCCCGTGCCGAGGCACCTGACCTTGCCGGCCCTCTCGTAGAAGCTGCCGAGGTGGGTGGCGAGGTAGGGCGGGAAGCCCTCTTCGCCGGGCATCTCCTCGAGCATGCTCGAAATCTCCCTCAAGGACTCGGCCCACCTGGAGATGGAATCGGCCAGCAGCGCCACGCTGTAGCCCATGTCCCTGAAGTACTCGGCCATGGTGACCCCGGTGAATATCGACGCCTCGCGCGCCGCCACCGGCATATTCGACGTGTTCACGATTATCACGGTCCGGTCGGAAAGGGGCAGGCCCGAGGCCGGGTCGATGAGCCTGGGGAAGTCCGTCAGTATCTCGGTCATCTCGTTGCCCCGCTCGCCGCAGCCTATGTAGATGATGACCTCGCTTCTACCGTACTTGGCTATGGTCTGCTCGACTATCGACTTGCCCGTTCCGAAACCGCCGGGGACGATGGCCGTTCCGCCCTCTGCCACCGGCAGGAGCGTGTCAAAGACCCTCTGGCCCGTGACGAAGGGCTCGGTAAGCGGGAGCTTTTTTCGGAAGGGCCTCGGCTCCCTTACGGGCCACTCCTGGTAGATGCCTATCTCCGTGCCGCCGGCGAGCACGCAGACCGGCTCGGCGCCCGAGACCTCGTTGGGGCGGATGGTGGCTACCGTCCCTCCCGTGCCCGGGGGGACCATGACCCTGTGGGTTATCATCCCGGTCTCGGGTATCTCGCCGAGGAAATCGCCGGGGCCGACCTCGTCGCCCGCCTTTACCAGGGGGGTGAACTCCCAGGTCTTCGACCTGTCCAGGCGCTCCACCTTGAGCCCCCTGGCGATGAAGTGCGACATGCCCTGAAGCGGCCTCTGAATGCCGTCGAATATGTTCGTTATGAGCCCGGGGCCGAGGGTCACGGTGAGCGGCCTGGAAAAACTCACCACCTCCTCGCCGAGAGAGAGCCCCCCGGTGTCCTCGAATATCTGGAGCGTGGCGAGCTGCCCCTTTATCCTTATCACTTCCCCCATGAGGCCCTGGCGTCCCACGTTGCACACGGTGTGCATCTTGACCCCGGACATGCCGGAGGCGACGACGGTGGGGCCGGCCACCCCGTGTATGCGCCCTCTTATTATCTCTTCGTTTCTTCCCATCACCTATCTCTTTATCTTTATCTGGTAGCCTATGGCCTTCCTTATAAGCCTCATCACCGGGGCCTCGGCGGCCTCCCTCTCGTCCCACCTGGAGGGGATGCGCGCCGGGACTATCACGGGAAGCCCCTTCTTGGTGATCCTGCGCATTACGTTGTCCGGCACCTTTTCGAGGAGCCTCTCATCGACGACCACTATCCCGTACTTACCCCCGGCCTGGAGCTCGAGGAGGAGCCCGGAAAGGTCCCCCTCCGGGGGCAGCTCCCTGGTCTCCACCCCGGCGCATCCGAAGCCCATGCCCGCGCCGGGACCTGTTATAACCATAAAACCCGCCATTTCAACCCTCCCCCCCCCTTCGTCCCGGGGTCAGCTGAGCCTGGGGTACCGCATGAGGTCTCCGAGCACATCGGCGGGCATGGAAAAGGCTATTCCCCTGGCGATGGCCCTGAGGTTCTTTATTTCCCTCACCTTCATGTATATGTACGAGCCGGCCGGGGCTATGCTGAAAGGCTCGGTTATGGCGACCCTTGCGAGCCTCGCCTCGGCGACCTCGACGACCTTCTCCTCGATGGCGGCGAGGTCGTCCGGGTCGGCCTCTTCGACCACCTTTCTTATCCCGCCCCCGAGGTTCTCGATGAGGTCGTGGATTATCTCCACCCTCTTTCCGAGCCCGCTCAGGCGGCCGAAGTACTCCGGCGAGATGGTCCCCCCGGCGATGTAGAGGCTCATGAGCCCCTGGGCGGAAAAGCCCTCTCCCACGGTCTTCAACAGCGTGGTGACGTTCGCCCCGTCGATACGGAACCTCAGGTCATCGGTGACCACCCCGGCGTTGATGTCCCCGCCCCCCAGCGCCTCGAAGGCCGTGGAGTATACGGAGATATCGAGGTTCACCTCCATCTCTATGAGGTTGTGCTTCACCTCGTATGTCCTGTAGCCCCTCCTGAGGGCCCTGCCATAGGGGCTGGACCAGGTCTCGAGAAAGGCGACCACGTCGCCTACGCTCTTGGCGTGCACCAGGGTGGCCAGCCCCGCCCTGCCTATCGTCCCGGCGGGGATGACCATGTCCTCGAGCTCCTCGCGGCTTATGCCCATGGCGATGCCGCGGATAATCGCCTTGATGTTGTGGGCGTCCCACCTCGCAAGGAAGGGCGCGATATAGGGCCTCGCCTCCTCCGGCGCGGTCTTCCAGAGCAGCTTGAAGGTCCGCGCCAGGTTCCTCCTCAGCGCCGTGGAGACGAGCCCGTAGGAGAGCCCGCCGGTCCACGAGGCGTCTATGTCAACGGCGTAGGGCGTGGCCCGCAGGCGGTCGGCGTACACCTCCATGGACTCCGCCGTAAGGAGCGTGGAGTAATCCTCGGGCCTCAGGAGCCTGCCCCTGAAGCCCTTCACCCTCGCGTTGAAATAGCTCAGGTCCATCCTCCTTAAACCTCCACTGCGGCTACTTGCCCCCTCTCAACCCGCCCTATCCCGGCCCCCCGGCCCCCCCCGGCCGCCCGCCCCCCCCGGGTCCGCCGGGGTCATCCGAAGAGGATGCCGTCGATGAGCGGGACGAGGTGTTTTCTCGCCCTCTGGAGCCTCCCGGCGAGGGTATTCTCGCTCCTGAGCCTCCCGGCGGGGTCGGTTACGACCACGCCGAGCGAGACGCACTCGTCGGTCTTGATGTCCGCCTCTTCGGCATCGAGCAGCCCGGCGTCGGCCGGGTTCACGTAGACCACCGGCCTTACCCCGGCCCTGTGGTGGACCTCGTCGAGGGCCTCGTGATAGAGCCGGTTTACGAGGGCCGAATACTCCTTTTCGGGGATTTTCCGGAAGCGTTCGACTGCCGCGCTGAGGACCTCTTCTATGAGGTCGTGGCGGACCTTGAGCCTGGCGGAGTTCGCCCTCGTGCGGGCGGCGTTCAGGGCGCTGGTCCTCTGTCTGGCGAGGGTCCGCTCAAGGGCGGATATCCTCCCCAGCCTCGTCTCTCCGGCCTCCTTGGCGGCGGAGGCTATCACCTCCTCGGCCTCGGCCTCGGCCTCGGCCGTTATCATTGCGCACTGGGCGCTGGCGTCTTCCTCGAGGACCTGCAACAAAGAGTCCTTGGGCATGGTCTTACCTCACAGTCGTTTGTCTTCGAGCCTGGAGCGCCCGGCTCACCCCAGGATGAGGTAGGCCATGACGAAACCGAGAAGCACCATGGTCTCCGGTATGGCCACGAGGATGATTATGATACCAGTGAGTTCAGGCTTCTCGGCAATGGTGCCGGCGCCGGCGGCCCCGATCCTGCCCTGGGCCCATCCTGTCGCTATGGCCGGGATGCCCACGGCAATGGCGGCCGCTATCGCTGTAATGGCTGTCTCCATCAGATACCTCCTCCGTATTCTCTTATATATCCGCCCGGCGGTCTACCGTTTCTTGAAGGGCTCGTACTTCCTGCCCCCCCCTTCGTAGAACTTGCTGAAAAACTCCACGTACTGAAGCCTCATGGACTGTA
>JBHHVK010000016.1:0-20536 GCA_046754205.1 Thermodesulfobacteriota bacterium | reverse complement strand
GCTTTCCACGCGGATGATACTCCAGATACACGACGAGCTCGTCTTCGAGGTCCCGGAGGCCGAGACGGAGGCCGTCGGCGCGCTTGTAAGGTCCGGGATGGAGGGCGTGGTGGATCTCAGGGTCCCGGTGATAGTGAACATGACAAGCGGGCCGAACTGGTCGAAAGTGGGATGATCGCGTGGCCGTTCCGCCCGGGCTCCGGCGCATCGGGGCCCGGGCCGGCACAGCCCGCGGAAGTTCCCCCCCCGTGCCGCACGCCTTTTTTCAACTCTTTGAGTTCTTTGATGAAATTCCCCTGAACACGTAATAATCCCTTGACCTTTAAGGGCTTAGCGGTTATTATAACTAATGTAAAAACTGCAACTCAGGGCCCCTGTAAGAGCGTGTCTCTTCTCCCGGCGTCCTCTCTTCGGTGAAGACCCGTCCCTCTCAATCTGTCCGGGACGCCGCCACGGGCCCTGAGCCTCTTCTTTTCTCCACGCAGCCAGGGACTTCCGTCATGCCGGTTCGGGATGAAAAAAAGCCGTACACCACAGGTGAGATAGCCGCCCTCTGCCACGTCACCATAAACGCCGTGAAGAAGTGGATAGCCTCGGGCAAGCTCACCGCCTTCCGGACCCCCGGCGGCCACTACAGGATCAACCGCGCCGATTTCCTCGACTTTCTCGACAAGTACAAGCTCGACATCAAGGACAAGGTCTTCCCGGACAGGAGCAGGATCCTCATAGTCGATGACGACCGCGCCGCGGTGGAGTTCATAAGCGGCGCCCTCGAGTCCATGAACTGCGGCTATATCGTGGAGTCCGCCAGCGACGGCTACGAGGCGCTCATAAAGGTGGGGGGCCTCAAGCCCGAGCTCCTGATCCTCGACATCCGCATGCCGAAGCTCGACGGTTTCGAGGTCTGCCGGAGGATCAAGGGAGACCCCGACACGAGCGATATAAAGATCCTCGCCGTTTCTGCCTACGGCAGGGACGACCTCGACAAGATACTCCGGTGCGGCGCCGACGAATGCATGCCCAAGCCGATAGTGCTGAAGGAGTTTCAGAAGAACGTCCGGAATATCTTACGGTGACCCCACGGACACCTGAGAGCCCCGCGCCCCGCGGGGCGCGGGGCTGCGGCCCCGGAAACCTGGACCACCCGGTATGAAGCGAACGGTTAAAGGCATATCGATAACCGGCAAGTTCCTCGCCCTACTTGTCGTAGTGCTCATCCTCGCCGCGGCCGACTACCGGTACTTCGTCGCTAAGTCCGGGAAGGTCGCGCTTTATGACGACATAAACAAGCGCCTCGGCACGGTCCGTGTCTCCATAACGAAGCTCGAGTACCTCATGGACATGTTCATGGCGGCGCAGCGCTTCGAGGTGACCACGGTCAACCTCATAGAGGACGACGTCAACTCCCTCGACAGGGCCTTCAACGATATCTTCAGCGACCCCCGCTACAACCGCATCAGGACCTCCCGGGGTCAGATGGCCGAGGGACTCGATTCCATGGCCGAGGACTGGCGGCTCATCAAGGATGAGATATCCAGGCTCAACACCTCCAGCGACCAGGACGAGGTGATGCTCATCCACAACGCCGTGGACCTTCACACCATACTCATCACCGAGAAGGCGGAGCGGCTCCAGGGCGTCATAGGCGCGCTGCGCTCCGGCGTCTACTCGGAGCTCAGGTACCTTCTCTTCGCCACGCTGGCCGGGGCCGTGGTAATTCTGCTGGCCCTCTTTCTGGCCGTCTACAGGATTTTGGTCATCCCCTCGATGAGGATCGCCGAGGCGGCCGCGAGGGTCTCGTCGGGGTGGCCCGATGTCAGGTTCACCGGCCCCGGCAGGGGGCTTGCCGGGACAGTTACGACGGAGCTCAACGGGATGCTCGATTCCATCCATGAGGCCTACGGGGCCAGGGAGCGGGAGAGGGACGACCTGGCCGCAAGGCTCTCCGACAAGGCCCCGCATATGGACGCCCTCAAGGCCGTCGCCGCCATAGCGGGCCGGTCCATCTCCATAGGGGATATCTGCTCCGGGGTGGTAAACGAGGTCCTCCACGCCGGGAAGGCCGATGCCGCCTGCCTCTTCGTCCTCGAGGGGAACTCCATGTCTCTCAAGGCCGCGGGCGGTTTTGACGATAACTTTCTTAGGGAATTTAAGGTAATGGACAGGCTCCCTCCGGACTTCTGCGCGGAAGGCGGCCGCACCGAACGTCCCTCCAGGGTCCTCTACGCCCCCTACGCCTTCCCTTGCGGGCGTCTCGGAGACTTCCTGTCGAGGTCGGGCTTTGCCGTCGTCGTATGCGCCCCGCTCGAGTATGACGGCCGCACGACGGGGTACCTGCTTTCGGCCTTCAGGGAGCGCGGGGAGGCCCCTGAGGAGAACAGGTCCTTCTTCGAGGCCGTGGCTCACGTTGCCGGGGTGCTCGGCGGCTACATAGGCCTCATACAGGGCACTCACGACACGAGGAAGTTCCTCGAAAGGATAATAATGCAGATGCCCTTCGGGGTCGCGGTCTTCGACAGGGAGGGCAGGCCCCTCGTGAGCAACAACCTCATCAGGAAATACCTCGGGGCCCCGAGAGACTTCGACTTCACAGCCAGGTACAGGCTGACCGAAGACACCGTATTCTCCGAAGAGGGGCTGCTCCTGAGCATGGAGAAGGCCTTCGAGGGGTACTCCACGGACTTCATCGTCAACTACAACCCCGCGCACCTCGAAAAGCTGGACTTCTCCGGCCCGACGAGGAGGCTCAAGGTCAAGTGCTACCCTCTGTATGGCGCGGGCGGGGATATCAACGAGATAGTCCTTATCTGCGATGACCTGACGCAGCTCGAGTCCGCGGCCGCCGGGGCAGGGGAGAGGGTGTCATGAAAAGGCTATTCTACAGCCTGAGCATCTCGAACAAGCTCGCCGTCGTCTTTCTCCTCCTCCTGTTCATGATGGGCGTGGGCGGACTCGTGGGGCTCTACAACGCCAACGAGCTCACCAACGTCACCAAGCGCCTGTACCGCGACTCCTTCAAGAGGGGCGAGATCCTCTCTCTCGTTGAAAACGAGTTCCTCTCCTCGAGGCAAGAGCTATTCCTCCACACCATCATAAGCGACAAGTCGTCCAAGTCCTACCTCGAGGCCTCGGTCGAGGAGCGCCGCAACAAGATTGAAAGGCTCCTCCTGGACTACAAGTCCATGGGCATAGCGCCCGGCAGGGAGGAGACCTTCAATGACCTCGTCGCCAACCTCGGCAAGTACTGGCACGTACACCTCAACGTGGAAAAGCTCTCCAGGGCCGGGGACAGGGATTCCGCCCTCAGCATCATAAGGATGGAGGGCAACAAGACCTTCACCAACACCATCACGTCTCTCAAGGAACTCATCAAGGAGGAGCATGGCGCGGCCTTCGCCGACTACCGCGCCAGCGACTACTTCGCCAGGGTCATAATAGCGGTGACCCTCGGGTTCACGGTGCTGGCCATCGTCTTCGGGGGCGGGCTGTGGCTCGCCCTTACCCGCTCCATGGTCAAGCCCATACTCGCCATAGAGGAGGCGGCCATGAAGGTGGCCCAGGGGGACCT
Source organism: Thermodesulfobacteriota bacterium (assembly GCA_046754205.1). Lineage (GTDB taxonomy): Bacteria > Desulfobacterota > GWC2-55-46 > GWC2-55-46 > JBHHVK01 > JBHHVK01. The sequence goes on along the minus strand of JBHHVK010000016.1, from coordinate 16,968 downwards.
CAAGCAGAGGGCGCCCGTGATGACCGACGACGAGACGGGCAAGCTCGCGGTCGAGTTCAACCGCATGGCCGAGAGCCTCGAGGACTACTACGCCACGCTGGAGAAGAAGGTCGAGGAGAGGACCGAAGAGATCGAGAAGGCCAACCGGGAGCTTACTGACAAGAAAAGCGAGCTCGAGACGGCGAACATAGAGCTCCACGCCGCGAACAGGATGAAGAGCCAGTTCCTGGCCAACGTCTCTCACGAGCTCAGGACCCCGCTGAACTCCATCATCGGCTTTTCCGAGCTGCTCGAGGAGAAGGCCTTCGGGGATCTCAACCAGCGCCAGACGCAGTACGTGGAGTTCATCCGCTCAAGCGGCGGGCACCTCCTCCAGCTCATAAACAACATACTCGACCTTTCGAGCATAGAGGCGGGCCGCGTGGAGGTCGCCGCAACGGAGTTCTCCGTCTCCGAGGCCCTCGGGGAAATACTCGGCATCGTCAAGCCCATGGCCCACTCAAGGGACGTCACCATCGAGACCAGGGCCGCCCCGGCCTCACCCAGGCTCAGGGCCGACAAGGCCAAGTTCAAGCACATCATGTTCAACCTTCTGACGAACGCCGTGAAGTTCAACAACGACGGCGGGCACGTCTACCTCGATTGGGAGACTACCGACGAGCCCTCGGGGCTCGAGCTGAAAAGATACATCCTCTTCAAGGTCCGGGACACGGGCGTAGGCATAGCCGAAGAGGACAGGGAGAGGGTCTTCAGGGGGTTCGAGCAGATAGACTCTTCGGCGACGAGGGAGTACGGCGGCGCCGGGCTCGGGCTGGTGCTGACCAAGAGGCTCGTGGAGCTCCACGGGGGCGAGATATGGTTCGAGAGCGCCCCCGATAGCGGCACGACGTTCTACGTGAAGCTCCCCCAGGGCACCGAGGAGATAGACGCCCCGGTGCTCACCCAGGCGGCCTTCAGGGCGGTCTCCCCGGGCGCCGACTCTCACCGCCTCGTCCTCATCGCCAGCGAGAGCCCGGACATCAACCATCTCCTGCAGATATACCTCGCCGGGGACGCCTATGACGTCGTCGTGGCCGCCGACGGGGTGGACCTCGTCCGCAAGGCCAAGGAGCAGAAGCCCTTTGTCATAATCACGGGTATCATGATACCGAAGAAAGACGGCTGGGACGTCCTGAAGGAGCTGAAATCGGACGCCTCGCTCGCCGATACGCCGATTATAATCATATCTTCGACGGACAACCGGGAGCTCGGGCTCTCTCTCGGCGCGGCGGAGTACCTCGAAAAGCCGGTAAACAGGAAAAAGCTCCTCGGCGCCCTCGGCCGCCTTGCCCCGCCGGCCGAAACGAGAGGGGTGAAGGAGGCGTAGGACGGCGCAGGAGGAAAAGGGCGCCGGTGCAGGTGGAGGGTTCAGGCCGGCGAGCGCGGATGATGGAGCAGGGTCGAGGGGGGAGCGGCTGATGGAGCATAGCGGCAAGAAAAAGGTCCTTATCGTAGAGGACAATTTCCAGAACATGGTCCTCGTAAAGGAGATACTGACTCTCCACGGCTACCAGACCGTCGAGGCCGCGAGCGGCACCGAGGCGATAAAGATACTCACCTGCGAGGACGGCTCGGTCGACATCATCCTCATGGACCTCCACCTGCCGCAGATGGACGGCGTGACGGCCACACGAATCATAAAGGCCGACCCGCGCATAAGGAACGTCCCCATACTGGCGCTGACCGCCTCCGCCATGAAGGGCGAGGAGGTGGATCTCCTTTCCCTCGGCTTCGACGGCTATGTGGCCAAGCCCATAGAGGTCAAGAAACTGGTCGAGGCGGTCTCCGGGGAGATCGGGCCGGGGCAGGAGGCCGGCGAGGGCGATAGGGACGGGGGGGACGGGGAGGGCGGCTGACCCCGTGACATGTCCATGGCAGGCTACAGATAGAAAACCCCGGCGTAGCTCTCCGCCGGGGTTTTTTTTCGTCCCGCCTCTTAAGCGTTCCTCATTTCTCCGAGAGACTCTCTCACCTTTGCTATCTCCCGGTCGCTGAGCCTCGCCCCGCCGTACCTCTCGCGCTGGAAGGCTTCCGTTATCGAGAGCACCTCGCTGCCTCCCACGCGGCAGGCGAACTCAAGGGGGGTCTCAGCGGGCGAGCGCACGAGCCCGCGCTTTTTGAGAAGTCTCAGCATTTCAAGGTAATATCTCGGAATCTTTAGCTTTTTAATCCCCATAGGTGGCCCCTGCCTCCTGGCCCCCAGGAGCAGGACCAGGACCACTGCCACGCCCGCCAGTATGTAGACGGCGTATTTCGAGAGGGCCGACCTGGCCGAGGTGGCGGCGCTGCGCGCGGCGGCCACGACCCTCGACGTCTTCCCCTCGATATTTGCCGCCATGCGCGCCTGGTCGTCCCCCGTGAAGTGGACGATGTAACGGTTCCACTTCCACTTCATAGTGTCGAGATAGAGCGTAATCCTCGACGGCCTGTAGGCCCCGACGAGCCCGGGGTCTGGCGTCGGGTCGAAGGTGACCCAGCCGGTGCCGTCGATGTAGGCCTCCACCCAGGAGTGGGCATCCTGCTGGCGGACCACGAAGTAGCCCCCGAAGTCGTTCCACTCGCCGGGGACAAAGCCCGTCACTATCCGGGACGGCACCCCGACGAGCCGGAGCATTACGGCCAGCGTCGTCGCGTAGTGCTCGCAGTAGCCCTTCTTCGTCTCGAAGAGGAATTGCGTTATGGGGTCACGCCCCTCCCGGCCGCCCGGGTCGAGGCTGTACTCGAAGTTCGTCCTCAGGTAGCCGGTGAGCTTCTGCGCCTTTGCGAGGCCGCCCGAGACCCCCGCGGTGACATCCTTTGCCAGGGCCCTTATCCTCTCTCCCCCCTCCACGCCTTCCACGTAGGAGGAGTCGAGGTACTCGCGCCCCACCGCGCCGGCGTCCTCGGAGGCGTGCCCCCTCGTGGACCAGACCGTGTACTCCAGCCTCGAAAAGGGCGGTGCGGGTAGGTATATGGACCCCGAGGCGTCGGCCCAGAGGTTGACGAGCCCCCCGGGGCCGGGCCTGTCCATTATCCTTACCGGGTGGCCTATCCCGAAGAGCACCTCCGTGTCGAGCGGTTCGAGCTGGATCTTCTGCTCAAGGAGCATGCCCTCGGCCGCGGCGAACCTGAAGGTGCCGGAGCGGTCCTTCCTCACCAGCGTCCTGCCCCTCGCATCCCGGCTCCAGGTCTTGCCGTCGTAGCGGTCGAGCGCCGTGCCCCTGACGTACAGCCTTCCGAGGGGCCTGGTGCCCGAGGCCTTGTAGAATGGGAGCTCCACCCTCATGACGATGGTCTTGTCGAGCTTGACGGGCCCTATGGAGCCGAGGTCCACGGAGTCCGAGAACCCAGCGACCTTTACCGTGTTGAGGGTCTTGTGCTCGAAAAAGCCCGCGCCCATCCTCGGTATCACGAAGAAGAGCGAGACCGTCATGGCGAGCGAGGCGACGGAGGCGAGTATTATCGCCGCGAAGAACCCGGGGCCGAATATGCTCCCGGGGACCTCCATCTCCGGCTTGCCGCACCGCGCCGCGGACCAGTCCTTCTTGATGCTGATGATTATCATCGCCCACACCCCTCCCATGATGAACAGGACGAGGATGAGAAAGAAAAGGGGGCTCGTCGTGGACGCGGCGGCGGCGAGCATCTGCACGGAGGCGAGCGCGAAGACCGTGAGCTGGTCCCTTACCCTCTTGAGGTCCATGAGCTTTATGGCGAGCAGGATTATGAGGAACCTCGACGCGGCCACGACGAGGTCACGGCCGATGGATAGGTAGTCGAGGGTGAAGAATACGAAGGCGGCTATGGCGAGCACGTTCCAGAGCCTGCCGGAGACGAGATTCAGGCCCTTGACGTTGACTACGAGGGTGGCCGCTACGAGCCCCGTCACGGCGGCTATGAACAGGGGGTCCATCCCCTGGACCATGCTCATCGCAGTTATGGCCAGGGCGGACATGAAGTAGGTTACGGCGAGCGTGTAGACGCGGAAGATGGTCATAGGCTCACCACGCGCACGCCCGCGGGGCCCGGAGGGCCCGAGGGCTCTATGAGGGCGAGCGTCTGGAGTATCCTGTGGAGCTTTCTCGCACCCCTGCCGGGAGGAATCTCCACGTCCAGGGTCTTGAGCCCCACGGGGTAGCCCTTCTGTATGTAGTGGTTGGCGAGCCCGGCGGCCCGTTCCACCATGGACTCGAAGGCGTCGGGGGTCGCGGCGGCGTGGTTGTCGAAGACTATCATCAGCCGGTTTTCGGCCTCGCGCTCATGCTCCTTTACCAGGAGCTTTGCCCCCCTGGCGGCGCTCCTCCAGTGTATGAAACGGGCGTCGTCCGAGAGGGTGTATTCACGGAGGCCGTAGAGCTGCCCGCCCGAGCCCTTGCGCCTCGAGCTCGCCATGCCCCTGGCCGTAAACCCCTCGGAGACGGCCGGTATCCGGGGCTCCCTTATCGACGGGAAGACGATGACCTCGGCGGCCACGCCCTCGCTCTTGCCCTTTTCGAATATGCCGAAGGGGAACCGTGTCCGGACCCTTGTGCCCTTGAGCACGAAGCGGCCCCGCCTCGTGAAGGTGTACCGCGTCGTGCGCAGCGCCTCGGCCCCAGGGCCGAGCTTGACCGTGTACACGGCCTCGCCCCTGAGCCCTTCGGTGGGCGGCGGCGCGGCGTTAAGCGAGAAAGAGGGGAAGAACCTCTTGCGGTTTCCTATCCTGAGCCGCACCACGGCCGGCTCGCCCCTGTAGATGTGCTTCGGCAGGACCCTGGCCACGGCGACCCCACGGAGCGTCGATTCGGACAGTATCCCCGAGAGTATTATAAGCGAAAGGAGGGTGGCGACGACGAGGTACAGGAGGTTGTTGCCGGTGTTTATGGCGGCTATGCCGATGAGGAGGAGAAGGCCTATGAACCACCAGCCCTCGGTCGTCACCCTGAGCGACCTCGGCAGCTTCACGAGGGGCCTTTTCGCCCCTGTCCTCTTCCTTTCGCCTCCGAACAACCTGCCCGCCACGAGGGTAAGCCACGGCAGGGGGGCTGATATGGCTGGTCTTATGTTCATAGGGCCGCTCAGACGGGGACGGCTAAGTCGGAGAGTATCTCCTCGATTATGGCGGCGGCGTCTTCGGCGCCATCGTCGAGACCTACCGAGGCGGGTATGATCCTGTGGGCGAAGACGGGCACGGCGAGCCGCTTGATGTCGTCGGGCACGCAGTACTCGCGCCCCGAGGCGAGGGCCAGGGCCTGGGCCGCCCGGTACAGCGTCCTCGTGCCCCGGGGGCTAACACCGAGCCTTACGGCGTCGTGGTTCCTCGTGGCGTGCGCGATGGCGAGGATGTATCCGACGAGGTCCTCCTCGACGCTTATCCCCTCGGAGAGGTCCTGCATGGCTATGACCTCCTCGGTGGTGAGCACCGGGTCGAGCGAGTCCGGGTCTATGTCCCTTGCGCTGGAGCGCACCACCTCCATCTCGCATTCACGGTCCGGGTAGCCCATCTTGAGCGACATGGTGAACCTGTCGAGCTGGGATTCGGGCAGGGGAAAGGTGCCGGAGAACTCCACCGGGTTCTGCGTGGCCAGGAGCATGAAGGGCCTCGGCAGGTGGTAGGTGGACTTCTCCACCGAGACCTGGCGGTCGTTCATCGCCTCGAGAAGCGCGCTCTGGGTCTTGGGCGTGGCCCTGTTTATCTCGTCGGCCACGACGATGTTGGCGAATATCGGGCCGGAGCGGAACTCGAAGACGTGTTCGTTCTGGTTGTATACCGTGACCCCTATGACGTCCGAGGGGAGCAGGTCGCTGGTGAACTGTATGCGCTGGAATGTGCAATTGATGCTGCGCGCGAGCCCGTGCGCGAGCGTCGTCTTTCCGACCCCGGGGACGTCCTCTATGAGCAGATGCCCCCTTGAAAGGAGCGCCGTTACGGCGAGCTCTATTATGTCCGGCTTGCCGCGTATGATGCGGCCGAGGTTGTCTTCAAGCTCCTTTATCTTTTTAAAGGCTTCCCTGTGGTCCATGGACCGGCGCCTCTCCCTTCGAGGTTTATTTGAGCTGCATTTACTTAAATGATTATCGGCCGTGTCGGGGCCTGACTTTAACGGGCCGATACATAAAAACTCCCATTTTTTCGGGTGAAACGCCCCCCCCCGCCTCCGCCGGCAAGGCCCGTGCGCCCGCCCTCTGCCGGGGGGACCTGCCAGGCGGGGGGGAATTATGTTGAACCCGGCGCTGTCTTTAATGTATCCTGTTCGAAAATACTCACCTTCGGAGGGGGAATACCTCAATTGCGACGAATAGTTACCCATATGCTGCTTATAATCCTGGCCTTCTCAATCCTCGCTGGCGGCCCCGTGGAGGCGGCCGAAAGCCCCATGACCGTCACAATGGGAGGCCTCGAGGCCCTCAAGGGCGACTACCGCGCCTTTTATGGAGACGGTTATAACTACCTCGTCCTCGCCTCGTCTCTCGCCGCGGCCGGCACGCTGGCCAACTCGAGCGCGGACAGGGAGGTGAGGGAGTATTACAGGGACGACGTAAGGAGCGACGCGACCGACGGTCTTGCCGACGTCGCCCGCCTGCCCGGCGAGGCGCTTTTTACCATACCGGCGCTCGCCGGTGTAAGGCTCCTCGTCCCGGACACGGGCGCCGGGCGCTGGGCCGGGCTCACCCTGAGGGCGCTCTTTCTCGGCGGCCCCCTCGGGCTCTTTCTCCAGGCGGCCACCGGCGCGGGCAGGCCCAACGAAGGCGGCTCCGGGTGGAGGCCCGGGAGCGACAACAACGGGCTTTCCGGCCACGCCTTTCTCGGGGCGACTCCCTTCATCACCGCCGCCATGATGCGCCGGGACGCGGCGTCCAGGGCCGCCCTCTACGCCCTCTCGACGTTGCCGGGACTTACGAGGATAAACGACGACAAGCACTACCTCTCCCAGTTCATCCTCGGCTGGACGCTCGCCTATGTGTCCTCCAGGGCCGTCGTCCGCCGGGACAGTACAGTGGCCGTCATGCCCGCGGTCATCGACGGCAGGGTGGGCGCGGCCCTCAGGTTGGCCTTTTAGGGGCGGGGGCGGGGGCGGGGCCTGCGCCCGCCCGCATTCTCCTTGACAAGGCCGCCGCCGCGTTGCATAGTTTAATCTGAAAAAGCTCCGGAGGCGTCCTTTGCGGGTAACCATAGACGCCAGGATGATCCTGCATACCGGGATCGGAAGGTACATAAAGAACCTCGTCACGGCCCTTGTCGCCCTTGAAGAAGGGGGCGCAGGTGGGGGGGGTGGCGGGGGCGGGAGGGGGCATTCCTATTCGGCCCTGCTCACCGAAAAGGGCGAGGTCGCAGGCGGCCTCTACAACTCGGAAAACCTCACCCTCTATAGACCCAGGCGCAGGATTCCGGTATACTCGTTCAAGGAGCAGTGGCTCCTGCCCATCGCCCTGGCGAGGACCGGCCCTGATCTGGTCCATTACCCGAACTTCAACCTGCCCGTCCTCACGAGAAGGCCCTTTGTCGTCACCATCCACGACCTGAAGTACTTCCTCGACCCCACATCATGCCCCGGGCCGGCCGCCCACCGGTACGCGAGGCTGCTCTTCAGGACGGCGGCGAAGAGGGCGAGAAAGATACTCACCGTATCGGACTTCACAAAGGGCGAGATCGTCGAGCGCCTCGGCGTGGACCCCGCTCACGTGGTAGTCACCTATAACGGGGTGGAGAGGGGGTTCCGGCCCGTGGCCGACCCCCCGAGGTTCGGGCGCCTCCGGGAGAGGTATGGCATCACAGGCCCCTTCATACTCTACGTGGGCAACCACCACCCGAGGAAGAACCTCACCAGGCTCCTTGAGGCCTACTCCGGGATGAGGCACAGGAAAGAGGTTCAACTCGTCCTGACGGGCAGGCTCGACCCGAGGCGCTCCGGGCTCTACCGCGCCGCCGACAGCCCCAGGCTTTCGGGCCGTGCGCTCTTCATCGACGAGGTCCCGGAGGCCGACCTTCCGGCCATGTACTCGATGGCCACGGCCCTGGTCTTCCCCTCTCTGTACGAGGGGTTCGGCCTGCCGCCGCTCGAGGCCATGAGCTGCGGGACCCCGGTCATAGCGTCGGTAGCCTCGTCGGTCCCCGAGGTCGTCGGAGAGGCCGCCCTCTTCTTCGACCCCGAGGAGACCGAAGAGATAAGGGCCGCGATGGTAAAGATAGTGGAGGATTCGGAGCTTCGCGAGGAGCTCCGGGCCAGGGGATTTTACAGGGCGGGCATATTCAACTGGGAAGAGACAGCCAGGAGGACCCTCAAGGTGTACAGGGAGGTTCTGGCGGGTGAGAGTGGCCATAGCGCATGACTGGCTGACCGGCATGAGGGGCGGCGAAAAGGTCCTTGAGGTCCTTTGCGAGGCCTTTCCCGGCTCCGAGATATTCACCCTGCTCCACGTCCCCGGCTCGGTCTCGGCGACGATAGAGAAGCACAGGATACACACCTCCTTCATCCAGAACATCCCCTGGTCGAAAAAACTCTACCGAGCCTGCCTGCCGCTCTTCCCGCTCGCCGTCGAGAGGCTCCGCCCCGGCGGGTTCGACCTCGTCCTGTCGACGAGCCACTGCGTTGCCAAGGGCGTCATCGCCCCGCCCGGCGTCCCTCACATCTCCTACATCCACACGCCCATGCGCTACGTCTGGGACAGGTTCGACGACTACTTCGACTCTTCCCGCACGAGCAGGATAAGGCGCTCGTGCGCCGCCCTGGCCGCCCGCCGCCTCAGGGCCTGGGACTCCTCCACGGCCGCGCGGGTGGACCGCTTCGTGGCCAACTCCCGGAACGTCGCCTCCAAGGTGCGCAGGTTCTACGGAAGGGAGGCCGACGTCATCTGTCCGCCCGTGGACTGCTCGCGCTTCTCCATGGACCGCCGCGGCCCGGGGGACTACTACCTCGTGGTCTCGGCCCTCGTTCCGTACAAGAGGGTGGACCTCGCGGTGGAGGCCATGGGCCGCCTCGGCAGAAGGCTCGTCGTCATAGGGTCCGGACCGGAGGAGAGGAGGCTGAAGAGACTCGCCCCGCCTTCCGTCGAATTTCTCGGCTGGAGGAGCCCCGAAGAGATCGCAGGCTATTACTCCCGGTGCCGCGCCCTCGTCTTCCCCGGAGAGGAGGACTTCGGCATCGTCCCGCTTGAGGCGATGGCCTCGGGCAGGCCGGTCGTAGCATTTGGCAGGGGAGGGGCCCTCGAGACGGTCGTGCCCATTAACGCCCCCTCCGCCCCCCCCGGCCCCCCGGGGCCGAGGGCCGTCCCGGGGGCTCCCACGGGGGTCTTCTTCCATGACCGGACCCCGGAATCCCTGGCGGCCGCGGTCGACCTCCTCGAAAGGGAAATGGGCCGCTTCGACCCGCCCTCCATAAGGGCCCGCGCGCTGGAATTCGACAGGCCGCTCTTCAAAAAGAGGATAAGCGATTACATCCTCTCGGCCTACGACGAGCTGACCGGCGGGCGCGGCGAGGGCGGAAAAGAGATGAGGCTCGCCAGAACCCCCTTTTAATTCCTTCGCCAAAGCAGTAAAATACCCTCCCCGGCGCGGCCGCCCGCGGCCCCGCCGTACTCAACCCTACCCCCAGGAGGCCCATTCAACCCCGATGGCGATGGAGACCGCGAAAGAGACCGGCGTCATGTGGCGCTTCGCCGTTGACAGGGGAGGGACCTTCACCGACGTGGTGGGCGTGGACCCAGATGGCGTCTTCCATACCGAAAAACTCCTTTCGAGCTCCGCCGCCTACGGCGACCCCTGCATCGAGGGTATAAGAAGGGTCCTCGGTCTGTCCCCGGGCAAGGCGCTACCCGCCGACCTCATAGAGTCCATAAGATTCGGCACCACGGCGGCCACGAACGCGCTCCTCGAAAGAAAGGGCGGGGCGACGGCGCTCTTCATAACCGCCGGCTACCGCGACCTGCTCGACATAGGCTACCAGTCGAGGCCGGATATATTCAGCCTCTGCATAGAAAAGCCGGGCCTGCTCTACTCCGACGTCGTGGAGGTCGCCGGGCGGATAGGCCCGGATGGCGGGGTAGAGACCCCGCTCGACAAGGACGCGCTCGCCCGCGAGGCCCGGCGGATAAGGGGCTCGGTCGACTCGGCCACGGTCGTCTTGGTGCACTCATGGAAGAACCCGGCCCACGAGCTCGCGGCCGAAGAGGTGCTCAGGGGGTGCGGCGTCCCGGAGGTACACCTCTCCCACAGGTCCGTGAACCTCATCAAGATAGTCACCAGGGGCCGGAGCGCCGTTGTCGACGCCTACCTCGCCCCCGTGATGGAGAGGTACTTCGAGGGGATAAGGAAGGACACGGGAGATATCCCGATAGAGTTCATAGAAAGCTCGGGCACTCTCACGCCGCCGGAGCTCTTCAGGGGCAAGGGGGCGGTCTTCTCCGGCCCGGCCGGTGGGGTGATAGCCGTGGCCCGTGTGGCCGGGGAGGCCGGTGGGGGTGAGGGGACATCCGGGGCGGTCGGTTTCGACATGGGCGGGACCTCGACCGACGTATCGAGGTTCGATTTCAACGATGGAGGCGGCGGGGGGGGCGGGGGGGGCGGGGGCTTCGAGAAGGTCTACGAGCAGGTCGTCGGCGGGGTGGAGCTCGCCGGAGAGTCGCTCCGCATAGAGACCGTCGCCTCGGGCGGCGGGTCCATTCTCTGGTTCGACGGCGCGAGGCTCCGCGTCGGGCCGGAGTCGGCCGGGGCCGTGCCCGGCCCGGCCTGCTACGGCCTCGGCGGGCCGCTCGCCGTAACGGACGCCAACCTCGCCACGGGCCGCATCCTGCCGGGGTTCTTCCCCCGGACCTTCGGGCCCGACGGGACCTCACCCCTCGACGAGCGGGTCGTCCGGGAGAAGCTCGCCGCCCTGACGGAACGGATAAACGCCTCCACCGGGCGGGCCTACTCCCCCGAGGAGGCGGCCCTCGGCTTTCTCGACATAGCCAACGGCAAGATGGCCCTGGCCATAAAGGCCGTTTCGCTTGCGAGCGGCCGGGACGTGCGCGACTACGGCCTCGTATCCTTCGGCGGGGCCGGGGGGCAGCACGCCTGCAGGATAGCCTCTCACCTCGATATGCGGTCCGTCATATTCCACCCCCTTGCGGGCGTCATGTCCGCCTACGGTATAGGGCTCGCAAGGCCGGGGCGGGGGGCGGCGAGGACGGTACTCGCCCCCTATACGGAAGGGGCCCACCGGCGCCTCGCCGGGGTCTTGAGCGAGATGGAGGAGGAGACGGTCCCCGCCGGATGGAAGGGGCGGGTCGAGCCGGCCCGGTCCATAGACCTCCGGCCCGCGGGCACGGACGCCTACGTTACCGTGCCCTTCACCGACCGGGCCGGGACTCTCGCGTGCTTTCGCCGGACCTACTCCCGTCTCTTCGGCTTCTGCCCCGAGGACCGGGACGTGGAGGCCGTAAACCTGAGGTTCGAGGCGAGGCTTGCCGGTGAGTACTTTCCCGCCTTCCACGCCGGGCCCGCGCCGGCGGCCGCCGAAGCGGAGCCCGTGGCCGTCCATACCGTACACTACGTCGAAGGGTCCCGCGAGGCCCCGGTCTACAGGAGAGAGACCCTTGCCGCCTCGGCCCGGATAACCGGCCCGGCCGTCATAATAGAGGACTACTCGACCATAGTCATAGACCCCGGGTTCGACGCCCGCGTGACCCCCGAAGGGCTCATCATTGCGGAAAGGGCCGAGAGATCCGGTACGGCGGGCGGGCTGAAGGTAGCGAAGGGGGAGAGCGGGGCGGGGGGGGCGGACTCCCCTGACCCGGTCCTCCTCGAGGTATTCGGAAACATATTCATGGGCGTTGCGACCGCCATGGGGCACACGCTCAGGAACACTGCCCACTCCGTCAACATAAAGGAGCGGCTCGATTTCTCCTGCGCCGTATTCGACCCCGAGGGGGGGCTCGTCGCGGGCGCCCAGCACATCCCCGTCCACCTCGGGGCCATGGCCGACACCGTCCGCGCCGTCCTCGAAGACAACCGGCCGGAGATGAGGCCGGGAGACGTCTACGCGTCGAACAACCCCTACCGCGGGGGCTCCCACCTGCCCGACGTCACCGTCGTCGAGCCGGTCTTCTCGGAGGCCGGGGAGCTTCTCTTCTTCGTGGCGGCGCGCGGCCATCACGCCGACATCGGAGGCGCCGCCCCGGGGAGCCTCCCCCCCGAGGCGTCCCACATAGACGAGGAGGGGGTCCTCATAGACGGGCTCCTCGTCGTCCGCGAAGGGGTCTTCAGGGCCGATGAGGTCGCCCGTGTGCTCACGGGCCGCAGGTACCCGGCGCGCAACATCCCCGAGAGGCTCTCGGACCTCAAGAGCCAGGTAGCCGCCTGCGCCCGTGGCGCGAGGGAGCTCAAGGCCGTCATAGACCGCCACGGCTGGCCCGAGGTGAGGCGTTACATGGGGCACGTGCAGTCGGGCGCCGAGGGGGCCGTAAGGAGGGCGCTTACGGGGTTTCTCGGCGGAATGGACTCCTTTACCGGGGCCTGCCGGGACTCCCTGGACGACGGCACGCCCATCGAGGCACGCATTACCATAACCGCTGGAGACGCGCCCCCCCTGACCACGAGCGCCGTGGTGGACTTTACCGGCACGGGCCCCCAGCACGGGCGCGACAACCTCAACGCCCCCCTGCCCGTTACCCGCTCGGCCGTGCTCTACGTGCTCCGCTCCATAACGGGCGAGGACATACCCTTAAACGGCGGATGCATGGCCCCGGTGGAGATAGTCGTCCCCGAAGGGACCCTCCTGGCCCCGCTGTACCCGGCCCCCGTGGCCTCGGGCAACGTGGAGACCTCCCAGAGGGTGGTGGACGTGCTCCTCGGCGCACTCGGGGTGGCCGCCTGCTCGCAGGGTACGATGAATAACCTCCTCTTCGAGGTCGAAGGCGAGGCCCCGTACTACGAGACCATAGCCGGAGGGGCCGGGGGAATGGACGGGTGCCCCGGGGCATCGGGGGTACAGGTCCACATGACGAACACGAGGATAACCGACCCCGAGGTCCTCGAAACCGCCCACCCCGGCGTGAGGCTCAGGCGCTTTACCCTCCGCCGCGGCTCCGGTGGGGCGGGGGAGTTTCCCGGCGGGGACGGCGTCGTAAGGGAGATAGAGTTCAAGAGGTCCGCCGAGGTGACCATAATCTCCGAGAGGAGGGCGAGCGCTCCGCGCGGGGCCGAGGGCGGGGAGGACGGAAAGCCGGGCAGGAACCTCATAAGGGACCGGGGCGGGACTACCAGGGCCCTCCCGCACAGGGCGCACGTCACGGCAGGCCCCGGGGAGTCCGTCATAATCGAAACCCCCGGCGGGGGCGGCTGGGGGCGAGGGAGGTAAAGGGGCCGCGGGGCGCGGCCGATAAGGATTTCGTACCTATAAACACTCTGAGGTTTTGCCGAGAAATGTCCGTAAACGTTTTAATTTCAGGGCTCCTGATATTTATCGCCTGCCTCGCCGCCCATGTCATCGTCTGGAGGGTGAGGCGGCCGGGCAACGCCCCGGTGGCGCTCGCCGTAATCTTCTTTGTCCTCTCGCCGCTTCCCGGGGTCTTAACGGTCCGCTACCTCCCGGGCCTCGCGGCTTCCATCACGTCCGGCGGCTGGGCCGCGGCCTACCTCCTCCATATCTCGCTCTCCAGCGCCTACATCATGAGCTACCCGGCGGTCGAGGCGGTCTCGCCCTCTCTCGTCATAGCCCTCATGCTCGGCCGGGCCGGGCCGGGGGGGGTGGCGGCCGGGGAGATAGAGAGGTTTTTCGCCTCGGACGTCGTCCTCGCCCCGAGGTTCAGGGACCTCGTGGACTCGGGCTTCGCCCGCGAGTCCGGGGGCTCATTTACCCTGACGCCCAGGGGCAGGGCGATAATCCGGTTCTTCATCCTCTTCAGAAGGATTATGGGCCTTCCCGGGGGCGGGGGGTAACAGATGGCCCCATTCCTCTTCATACTCTGCCTCACGCCGCTCCTCATAGCGGCCATCCAGATGGTCATGGTGAGGGCGGTAAGGCTCTTGGGGCTCGGCCTCTCCAACCAGCTCGTCGTTATCCTCTGCGCGGCGGCGGGCGCGGTTCCCATGGGCGCGGCCCTCTGGGGGGCCTACATCGGTGGGCCGGGACTCGCATTTTCGGAAGCCGCCGTGGCCTCCCTCTACTCCCTGGTCGTCTACGCCCTGCTCGCCTACACCTACTTTCACCTCTTCAACATGAGCGAGACGGCGAGGCGCATCAGGATACTCCGCGAGATCCATGCCGCGGGGAGCCTCTCGGCCGAGGAGATAGCCGGAAGGTACTCGGCGGAGGCGATCTTCGCCAACCGCATAGAAAGGCTTCTCGCCGCGGGGCAGATAAGGGAGGTCGGCGGGGGGAGGGGGGAAGGCGGCGGGCACGATGACCGGAGGTACGTCCTTTCGGGCAGGCTCCTTTATACGGCGGCCCTCGTTCTCGCCTTCTGGGGAAGGGTCCTCGGCGTCCCGGGCCTCGGCGAGAGGGCGGGGCGTTAGCGGCCGAGCCTTTCGAGCCCGCTTTTGGCCGCCGGGTCCCTCGGGTCGAGCCTGAGGGCCGTCCGGAACTCCCTTTCCGCGCCCTCGCCGTCGCCGAGCCTCATGAGTATGAGCCCGAGGGCCGAGTGGGTCATGGCCTGACGGGGGTTTATGCGGGCCGCCTCTTCGAGGTCGGCCCTGGCGAGCTTGAGCCGCGGGCCCCCGAGCATGTAGTATGCGTAGGCCCTGCCGAGATAGGCCTCCTCGTTGTCGGGGCTTATCTCCATGAGCCTGGAATATTCCTTTATCACCTCGCCGGCCATCCCTCTGTTGAGATACATCTCAAGGTAGGAGAAATCGAGGTACGTGGGCCTTATTAGCCTGAAGCCGTACCGCTCCGCCGCCTCTCCGTCCGCCCCGTCCTTTCGCGCGTAGATTATGGCGTTTCGGTCCCAGTACAGCGGCACCCAGTCCGGGTCGCGCGCGAGGTGGAGCATCGTCTCCTCTCCGCCGTAGTCCGTGCCGTAATACTCGAGGACGGTGAAGCTCAGGTCGTACTTCCTGACGAGCGCCTTCCACCGGGCCGAGGACGTATGGGCGTCGAGGTAGTGCCGGTAAAGCTCGGCCGGGAAGACCTCGCTTCGCGAGTGGCCGTGGATGAAGACTTTCCTTTCGGGGTACCACCTCCAGAGCAGATAGTCGCCGAAGGCGTAGGAGTTGAAGACCCTCCCCTTGAGGCCGGCCTTCTCGACGAAGTCGACGGCCTTTACCGGAAAGACGCCGTCCTTTACGCCGAGGCCGAAGCTGTATGTCTTCGAGGTGACGACAAGGGGTATGACCACGACGAGGGTAAGGGCGGCGAGCACGGCCGAGGCCGGACGGCGGAGCCCCCCGAGGAGCGAGTCCACCGGCCCGGTAAGGCTGCGGAATACGACGGGGCCGGCTATTATGGAGAACTCGGCCACGTACCGGATCCCCTTGAAGGACATAAAGAGGAAGGCGAAGAAGAGGAGCGCTCCGGCCGTGTCAAACCCCCTCCTCCCCTTCGCGACGGAGAGGGCGAAGCCGACGAGCCCCATGGCCACCAGCGCGGCGAGCCCCCAGGTGTACCGTAGCTGGAGGCCCATGAAGTGCTGGAGCGTCAGGGGCTGGAACTCGTTTATGTTCTGCAGCGTCGGGGAGAGTATGGTGAAGGAAGACAGGAGCGTATTCACGCCGTCCGGGTTTATGAGCGTGGCCGCGGCGTTGGCGGCGATAACGACGGCCATGGCGCGGGCGATCCTCCCGGGCCCGGGCGCGCCGTGGTCGGCCCCCGCTTGGCCCTCGGCCCCGGTGCCGCGCCGGAGGACGAGCAGGTCGAAGAGCGAGCCTGCGAGATATATCGCCGGCACGACGAGCCCGAGGACGTGGCTCCCATGCATGTTCGCCCACAGGACCTGAAGGGCCGGCAGGAGATAGAGGACGCGCCCGCCCCTGACCCTGTAGAGGTTTATGATGTAGACCACGGCGGCGAGTAATAGGAACTCGAATACGTGGGGGCGGACCCACATCCGAAACCTCAGGGAGAAGGCCGCCACGAGGAGTATCGCCGCCCCGGCGGCCATGCTCTCCTCGTCCCGGGCAAAGAGCCTCATCGTCATGTAGATGACGAAAAAGGCCGCGGTTACGGTGAACGCCCCAAGAAGGACGAGGCCGGAAAAGCCGCCGACGCTGTAGACCGAGTAGAATACCACCGCCGAGAGCCAGGAGTGCACGGGCCAGGGCAGGTCCGCCGTGGCGTAGCTGAAGGGGTCGAGCTGGTTTATCCGGGAGGTGGCGAGTATGTGCTCGCCCGCCTTCAGGTGGAACCATATGTCATAGTCACCTATCTTTATCGTCGCCATGAGAAAGACCGCGGCGAGGACGAAGAAGGCGACCAGCCTCGGGGCGAGCGCGCCGGCCCGGGTATCGTCGGAGTGCGTTATCGGCATCAGAAGTGGGGTTCTCCCGTTTGGTTTAGCGCGCCTACCGCGAGCGCTTCTTTACGGCCATCAGGCGCATGAACTCGTTGTAGTTGCGGCGCGCCTCCACGGGCCGGCCTATCTCCATGTACGCGTTATAGAGCCTGTAGCGGGTAAAGGCGTCTTCAGGGTCGAGCCCGGCGGCGTTCTCATAGGCGCCGATGGCTTCGACGAGCCTGCCCCTCTCGGCGTAGACGTTGCCGAGCAGGTAATGGGCCGTGGCCTTGCCCGGACTCTTTTTTACGATGTCCTCGGTCAGCGCCACCGGGTCCTGCCAGAGCGCGTTCCTCGACCACGTCAGGACCGAAAGGGGGACCGTAAGGACGATGACCGCGGCCAGGGGGAGCCGCCAGTCGCCCTTTTTCAGGCGCCCGAGCACGGCGAAGAGGACGGCGGAGAAGGCGAGGGCGGCGCCCGCGGCCGGCAGATAGAGCCTGTGCTCGACGGCCACGTCCTTTATCGGTATCACCGAGGATTCCACCGAAAGCGTCGTAAAGA
>JBHHVK010000015.1:0-22259 GCA_046754205.1 Thermodesulfobacteriota bacterium | reverse complement strand
CCCGCCCCCGGCTACGGCATCATAGCCGGCGTGGCGGAGCACAGGACCTGCATGATCGTCGAACGATTGGTCGAGGAGCTCGACGTGGTCATAAAGCCGCTGTCGAGGATAATCAGGGTCCCTGGTATCGCCGGGGCCACGGACATGGGCGAGAAGGGCACCGTTCTCGTCCTCGACGTGACCGGCATCCTCGACGCCGCGATGGAAGAGAAGGCCTCCGCCGTCCATAACGCCTGACGGACGCGGCGGCTGACGCCCCGGTCCTCCCGCCGGCCGGGGAGGAGGGAAAAGGGCTAAAAAAAACCGGAGGACGTCCGAATATGATTGAAGAGGGTAAAGGTCGCGGCCCGGTCGACGACGACTGGGACCTCCACCAGGCCACGGTGGCCCCGAGCGAGGCGGAGTATGTCGCCAGCCTCGTACACGACGCCATCGAGGGGCAGAAGCTGCCCGTGGTCTGCTTCTTCCTCGGCGGCGGCGAGTACGCCTTCGAGGTCTCCGACGCCGTGGAGGTCCTGAAGCCGCGCTCCCTTACGACGGTGCCGAGAACGCCAGACTTCGTTATGGGCATATTAAGCGTGCGCGGTGAGATGGTCCCCGTCCTGGACCTCTCCAAAAGGCTCGGCATCGGTTCCTGCGGAGACCTTGCGGCCTCAAGGGTGCTGGTCGTGTCGGTGGACGAAATAAAGGCCGGCTTCGTAGTGGACAGGCTCGCCGGCGTGGAGGAGGTCTCAAAAAAGCTCGTAAGCCCCCCGGGCAAGCTCACCCCCGCTCTGCCCGACGGTTTCCTCAAGGGGGTCATAAAGGTAAAGAAGAGGGTGATAAGCCTTCTCGACATTGAAAACCTCCTGGACTTCACCCTGGGGGGCCATAACGGCTGAATCGAATGACACGGGTCAGGTCTAAATACACTCATCCGGACTTCCGGTTTACCTGCTTCAGCCTCGACGGCGTCGAGTTCGGGGTAAGCATCGATTGCGTCAAAGAGGTGATCGGCCCGAGGCGGATCACCCCCTTGAGCGGCGGCCCCGGGTTCATAGAAGGCGTGGTGCGCCTGAGGTCCATGGCCGTGCCGGTGGTGGACCTGAGGAAGAGGTTCAACCTGAACAAAAACCCCGCGAGCCCCCCGAGGGTAATTGTGCTCTCCTTCGACGGCCGCATAACCGGGCTCCTCGTGGACGAGATAAGCGAGGTCATGACCGGCGGCAAGAAGCTCAGGCCCGGCAAGGGACCCCGCGGCTCAGAGCCCTGGCGTCGCTGCCTCGACGTGGTGCTCGAGACCGGCAGCGGGACCGTCCGCGTCCTCGACCTCGGCAGGCTCTTTACGCCGTCGGAGCTCGCCATGCTCGACGCCCCCCTGGTTACAAAGGAACCCCTGCGCAAGGCGAAGTAACCGGCCCCGCACCGGCCCCCGCCAGCCCCGTCGATACGGTCTCCACTTCGGCGCGCATCGCCCCCCGGCCTCCTTGATAAGCCGAATCTTTTGTGGTAAGTTGTCGTGTAATCTGCGGCAACGGGGCCGCGGGTGTGCCTTGAAGCGGGCCGAGACCGTCCAGCGGCGGCGGCGCAAGGGGCCCTGATTCGGGTTAACCCCCTTGGTTGAAATTTTCCAGCCTATGACATCATTTCTCAGAAGGATAACCCCGGTGGTCCTGGCCTTCGCGCTTCTCGCAGGCTGCGCGACCACCGGCGAGGAGTTCCAGGTCCACAGGACCCCCAAGGAGCTCTACGACAGGGCGGTGAACCTCTTTCTGGTGGGGAGATACGACGAGGCGGAGACCTCCTTCAAGAAGATAATGGAGGACTTTCCATTGAGCCCCCACTCCGTGGAGGCTGAGCTCATGCTCGGGGACCTCTCCTACAAGAGAGAGATGTACGAAGACGCCAGCTCGTACTACACCAACTTCGCAGCCCTCCACCCGTCGCATCCGAGGGCCCCTTACGCGCTCTTCCAGAAGGGCATGAGCCACTTCAAGGACATCCTCTCCATCGATCGCGACCAGACGGCCACGAGAAAGGCGCTCTTCGCCTTCGAGGACCTGGTCCGCAGCTATCCCGGGAGCCCGTACAGGGAGAAGGCCGAGGGGCTCATGGTCTTCTTGAGGGAGAGGCTAGCCGCCAGGGAGCTCTACGTGGCGAAGTTCTACTACAAGAGCAAGAACTACACGGGGGCGCTTACGAGGTTCAGGAACCTTCTGAAGGACTATCCCGAAAGCCGCCAGACCGAGGAGTCGCTCTTCTATATGGGTGAGTCGTACCTGAAGATAGGTGAGGAAGACCTTGCCCGCGAGGCCTTCTCCACTCTCATAGACAGCTTCCCGGACGGGCCTTTCAGCGATGACGCCAGAAAGATGCTCAACCGCCTCGGCTGAGGCGCGGCGCGCCGCCGTCCGGCGCGGTTCTTTTTTCTTTCAGAGCAAAGGTGTGGAGGTGGCATGATGGACAAGGGCTGGCGCCACAGATACGAGACGGCCAGGAAGGCCTTCGAGGCAAAGAAGTTCGACACGGCGCTCGTCCTCCTCGAAGGGATTACCGCCGAAAAGAACAACTACGCCGACGTATACAACATGCTCGGACTCGTCTACTATTACGGGTCGAGGCTCGACGACGCCGTGGGCGCCTTCGAGCGCGCCGTCGAGATAAACCCCGACTACACCGAGGCGTCCCTGAACCTCGCGGTGGTCTACAACGAGCTCGGAAAGTTCGACAACTCCACCAGGGCATACAACCGGGCGAAGGAGTCGAGGAAGGAGGCCGACTCGTACCTCGACCCCTACGTCCTCGGAAAGCTCGCCAACATGCACGCCGGACTCGGCTCCATCTACAAGGACCTCGGATTTTATCCCCAGGCTGTCGATGAGTACAAGAAGGCCCTGACGCTCAGGCCCGACTGCGAGGACATAAGGACGGACCTCGGGGTGGCCTACCGCGACATGAGGGACTTCACCAACTCCGTAAAGGAGCTGAGCGACGCGGTGGCCTTCAACCCCGAGTACCTGAAGGCGAGCGTGCAGCTCGGCCTTACCTACTACATGATGGGCGACAACGACAGGGCCAGGTCCCGGTGGCGTCATGTGCTCGAAAGGCACCCCGGGGACAAGATGGCCAGGATGTACATGAAGCTCCTCGTGACCCCATCCGGTTGAGCCGGTCTTGAATATTGTGATAATCAGGGTCACCACATACTCGGGGCACAAGGGCGCGGAGAGGCCCGTGAGCTTCACCCTCGGCGAGAGAACCCTCGAGGTCACCGAGGTGGTCGACCGCTGGTACGGCCCCGACCACGAGTACTTCAAGCTCCGGGCGGACGACGGGTGCGTCTACATCATCAGGTACGACAGGTCCGCCGACGAGTGGGAGCTGACCATGATGGAAAGCGGGGAGGGGGGGGAAGGGCCGGTAGCGTAACGGGTGTCCGCCGCCTGACCGGCCCCGGCGCTCCCTGATATCTTTCAAAAGAAGAGCCGGGCCCCTCGGGGCCCGGCTCTTCCTGTTCTTCTCCCGTGACCGCGCCGCCCCTGGTCCCCTACAGGCTCTCCTCCACAGTCCTGTAGGCGGCCTCGATGAGCTCGCCGAGCCTCTCCGGCTCCGTTCCCCCGGCCTGCGCCAGCTCCGCCTTTCCACCGCCCCGGCCGCCGACGATGGGGGCGAGCTTCTTTATCAGGTCCCCGGCGCTTATGCGCCCGGCGAGGTCCCTGGTGACGGCGGCGAGCACGAGGGCCTTGCCGTCCGACGGCCCGCCGAGCACTACCACGCCGCTTCCGAGCTTGCCCCTGAGGGTGTCGGCCATGGCCCTGAGCTCACGGCCGCTTTCGACCTCCACGAGAGCGGCGAGGACCTTTACGCCCTTGACGACCCTCGCGTCCCCTGCGAGCCCGGCGGCCGAGTCGGCCTTCCGGCTCCCCTTGAGTCTTTCGACTTCCTTTTCAAGCTCCCTGACGGAGTCGAGGAGCCTTGTCACCTTCCCCGTAATCTCGCCCCGCGGGACCTTGAGCGCCCTGGAGACCTCCCGGACGGTCTTTTCCGTATCGAGGATGCGGGCAAGGGCCGCCTCGCCCGTAAGGGCCTCTATCCTTCTCACCCCGGCGGCCACCGAGCTTTCACCCGTTATCTTGATAAGACCGATGTCGCCCGTGCGCGCCACGTGGGTCCCGCCGCAGAGCTCCTTGCTGACCCCTTCGACGCTCACCAGGCGGACGACGTCGGCGTACTTCTCGCCGAAGAAGGCGAGCGCCCCCCGTTCGACGGCCTCACGGTAGGGGAGGACGTCGGTTGCCACCTCCCTGTTTTCCATGACGGCCCGGCAGGCCTGCTCCTCTATCTCGCGTATCTCACGGTCGGTAAGGGCCTCGAAGTGGCTGAAGTCGAACCTGAGGCCGTCGGCTGTGACGAGCGAGCCGGCCTGGCGCACGTGCTCGCCGAGTATCTTCCTCATGGCGGCATGGAGCAGGTGGGTAGCGGTGTGGTTCCTCCTGATGGCCGAGCGCCGCTCCGCGTCGATGGCGAGAAGGGCCGTATCGCCTGTCCTGAGCGTGCCTTCCTCTACCCGGCAGTGGTGGACGATGAGGTCCGGGAGCGCCCGTTTGGCGTCCGTCACCCGGACCTTCACCCCCGGGGCTGTCATGGCCCCGGTGTCGCCAATTTGACCTCCGGACTCGCCGTAAAATGGGGTCTTCTCGGTTATGACCTGCACAGTCTCTCCCGCCGAGGCGCTCTCGACCTCTGCGCCGTCCCTTATTATCCGCGCCACCCGGGAGGTGTCGGTGTCCCGGCGGTAGCCTGTAAACTCGGTCTTGACCCCCCCGGAGGAAATCCTGCGGTACAGCTCCAGAGAGGCTTCGGCCCCCTCCACGCCGATGCCGGCCCTGCGGGCCATCTCCTTCTGGGCGGCCATCGCCTCATCGAACCCGGCGTCGTCCACGGTGAGGCCGTCTTTTCTGATGATGTCGGCCGTCAGGTCCACCGGGAAGCCGTAGGTGTCGTAGAGCCTGAAGGCCACCTTGCCGGGGACCACCGTCTCCCCGGCGCCCCTGAGCCTTGCGACCTCTGCCTCGAGGAGCTGGAGGCCCCGCTCGAGGGTCTCGAAGAACCTCTCCTCCTCGCCCCTCGTGGCCCTGGTGATGAGCTCCGAGGCGGAGTCGAGCTCCGGGTAGACGCCGCCGAGGAGCTTCGTGACGCTAACGCAGACCTTGTGGAGAAAGGGCTCGGCAAGGCCCAGGAACCTGCCGTGGCGGGCCGCCCGGCGTATGATGCGTCTCAGGACGTAGCCGCGGCCCTCGTTGCCCGGCATTATGCCGTCGGCTATCAGAAAGGATACGGCCCTTGCGTGGTCGGCCACGGCCTTGATGGAAACGTCGCTCTCCGGGGTTTTTCCGTACTTTGCCCCGGAAAGCCTTTCGATCCGCTCGATGATGGGCCTGAAGAGGTCGGTGTCGTAGTTGGAGCGGACCCCCTGCTTGACCGCAGTGAGCCTCTCGAGCCCCATACCCGTGTCGATGCACGGCCTGGGCAGCGCCGTGAGCGCGCCTTCGGAGTCGCGGTCGTACTGCATGAAGACGAGGTTCCATATCTCGAGGTAGCGGTCGCAGTCGCACCCGGGGGCGCAGGTGGGCAGGCCGCAGCTCATCTCCGGGCCCTGGTCGATGAGTATCTCGGAGCAGGGCCCGCAGGGGCCCCTATCTCCCATACTCCAGAAGTTGTCCTTCTCCCCCATGCGGACGACCCTCCCGGCCGGCACCTTTACGGTCCCGGTCCATATCTCCGCGGCCTCGTCGTCGTCCTCGTAGACGGTGACCCAGAGCCTGTCCGCGGGCAGCCCCATCTCCACGGTCAGAAACTCCCAGGCGTACTTTATGGCGTCTTCCTTGAAGTAGTCCCCGAAGGAGAAGTTACCGAGCATCTCGAAAAAGGTGTGGTGGCGCTCGGTCCGGCCGACGTTCTCCAGGTCGTTGTGTTTTCCGCCCGCCCTCATGCACTTCTGGCAGCTTACGGCCCTCGTGTAGTCCCTCTTCTCCTCGTCGAGGAAGAGCGTTTTGAACTGGACCATGCCTGCGTTGGTGAAGAGCAGAGTGGGGTCCTTTTCGGGCAGAAGGCTCGAGGAGGGCACGACGGCGTGCCCCTTTTTGCTGAAGTATTCTATGAAACTGCTTCTGATATCGGCTGATTTCATGGTAAATGCCCGCCTCTGACGATGTATTCGAGTCATTATAACTTCTCTTTGGCCCGCCTTTCCAATAAAAATCGCCCCCCGGGGGATTTTTCTCTCCGGGGGGCTCAATAAAAAACCCGGGGGTCCCGGGTCAGTCGAGTCCGAGTCTGTCGATACAGGCCTTGAGGTCCCTTTCGCACCTCCGGGTAGGCAAATCCCACCTGCCCCTTTCACCCCCCGTGGCCGGTTACCCCTCCCGCCCCCCGACACCCCCCGGGCCCCTTTACCCTTCTTGCCCCCCCTGCCCCTTGAGGATGGTGAAGATTACGGATTGGGAGAACCCGAGGGACGTGAGGTACCTGAAGGCCCTGGCAAAGCCGGTCTTGTCGAGCGGCAGGGGGGCGCGGCGGAGCCTCCGCCACTTGTCAAAGGCCCTCCGGGCGGTCTCGTCCTCGGTCGCCCGGTCGATGGTCCCGATGACCTCTGAAATTATCTCGCGGGGCACTCCCCTGGAGCCGAGGTCCGAGGCGATGCGGGCGCGTCCCCAGCGCTTGTTCCTTATCCTCGAGTCGGCAAGCCCCATGGCGAACCGCCTGTCGTCGAGGTAGCCCTTCTCGGCGAGGCGCTCCACCGTGGAGGATATCTCCGCCGCGTCGTAGCCCTTTTCCGAGAGCCTCCCGGTCAGTTCGGCCACCGTCCTCTCCCTGTAGGAGAGGAGCCTGGCGGCGGCGGTCATGGCGTCCACCGGGTTCCGGGTCTTTTTCGCGGCCATCGGGTGAGTCTCTCACGGGGCGTCAGGCCGCCCCCCGGTTAATCAGAAGCGTTCTATGTCTCCGGAGGCCTTGTCCCGCGTCTCTTCTTTTTCCCCATCCTCGAAGTCCTGCCATCCCATGTCCGAGGTGCCGGACACGCCCTTGACCTTGAGCTCGAAGTCCGAGGGGTTGCTCGCCTGCTTTACCGCCTCTTCGTAGGATATGAGCCCCTTCTGCAAGAGGTCGTGTATGGACTGGTCGAAGGTCTGCATGTTGTAGGTGCTGTGTCCCTTGGCGATGGCGTCGAGTATCTCCTTCGTCTTATCCTTGTCCTCGACGCACTCGCGGATCCTGGCCGTGGAGACCATGACCTCGACTGCGGGGACCCTCGCCGTGCCGTCCCTGGTGGGGATGAGACGCTGGGATATTATCGCCTTTATGACCCCCGCGAGCTGGATCCTTATCTGCTTCTGCTGGTAGGGCGGGAAGACGGAGACTATCCTGTTGACGGTCTCCATGGCGTCTATGGTGTGGAGGGTGGAGAGGACCAGGTGGCCGGTCTCAGCGGCCGTCAGCGCTATCTCTATGGTCTCGAGGTCCCTCATCTCGCCGACCATTATGATGTCCGGGTCCTGGCGGAGCGCGCCGCGGAGCGACGTGGAGAAGTCCGTGGCGTCGACGCCTATCTCACGCTGGTTGATGATGCAGCGCCTGTCCCTGTGGAGGAACTCTATGGGGTCCTCGACGCATATCACGTGGCCGGAGCGGTGGTTGTTTATCCAGTCGAGCATGGAGGCGAGCGTGGTGGACTTTCCGCTGCCGGTCACCCCGGTTACGAGCACCAGCCCCCTGGTCTCGCCGGCTATCTTTTCGAGGACCGTGGGGAGGTTGAGCTCGGCGAAGTTCTGTATCCTGATGGGTATGACCCTCAGGACTATGCCCACGGCGCCGCGCTGCTGGAAGATGTTGACCCTGAAGCGTCCGAGGCCGGGCACGCTGTAGGCCATGTCCACCTGGTGGATGGCCCTGAAGGTCTCCTTCTGGACGTCGTTCATGAGCCTCATGGCCGTCCTGGAGATCTCATCGGGTGCGAGGCGGTCCTGGTTCTTGATCGGGAGCAGGTTGCCGTTTATCCTGATGATGGGAGGCACCCCGGGTTTGAGGTGCACGTCGGACGCCTTTGCCTTAACCGCGACGTTGAGTATTGAGGTAAGGTCGATCTCTGGCATGGGGCTACTCCTGCTTGGGCGTTATGCCGTAATGGCTGAGGATAAGTTCCTCTATCTCTACGGCAGTTTTCGGATTTTCCTTTAGGAAAGTCCTGGCCTGCTCCCTGCCCTGGCCGAGCCGTTCGCTGTTGTAGGAAAACCAGGCTCCGCTCTTTTCGATGAGCTTCGCCTCCACGCCGAGGTCGAGGAGGTCGCCCTCCCTGGAGATGCCCTCGTTGAAGAGTATGTCGAACTCCGCCTGACGGAACGGCGGGGCGAGCTTGTTCTTGACCACCTTGACGCGAATCCTGTTCCCGATGACCGAGTCGCCCTGCTTTATCTGCCCGATCCTGCGGATGTCCATGCGGAGCGATGCGTAGAACTTCAAAGCGTTGCCGCCGGTGGTGGTCTCGGGGCTCCCGAACATCACCCCTATCTTGTGGCGTATCTGGTTGATGAAGACCACGCTCGTGCGGGACCTGCTTATGGTGGCGGTAATCTTCCTGAGCGCCTGGCTCATGAGGCGGGCCTGGAGGCCCATGTGGGCGTCGCCCATGTCGCCTTCGAGCTCGGCCCTCGGCACCAGCGCCGCCACGGAGTCGATTACGATGAGGTCCACCCCGCCGCTCCGTATGAGTATGTCGGCTATCTCGAGCGCCTGCTCGCCGGAGTCCGGCTGGGAGAGCAGCAGGTCGTCGGTGTTGACCCCGAGCTTGGCCGCGTATGCCAGGTCGAGGGCGTGCTCGGCGTCTATGAAGGCCACCGCGCCGCCCGCCCTCTGCGCCGAGGCCGTGATGTGGAGCGCCAGGGTGGTCTTGCCCGAGCTTTCCGGGCCGTATATCTCCATGACCCTGCCTCTCGGCACCCCGCCGACGCCGAGGGCTATGTCGAGGGCCGTCGAGCCGGTGGATATGGTGTCCACCGCTACGAGCACGCCATCCTTGCCGAGGCGCATTATCGAGCCCTTGCCGAACTGTTTCTCTATCTGGCTTATGGCGAGGTCCACCGCCTTCGTTCTGTTGTTGGATGTTGTCGTTGTAGTGGAATCACTCATGCCGCCTCCTTGTCGTTAGCCTGCAGGTTGGTTGAATCGCTACCCGGACCGGGTATAGAGGGGTATCCTCTCAAGCACCGTGTGCCTCGCCCCCTTGGGGCTCAATTCGCTCCTCATGAGGACGAAGGACTCTACCGTGAACTCCCAGGGCCCCGCCCCGTCCACCGCCCCTGCGGCCCCGGCGTCCCCGGCCGCCCTGCCGATGGCGCGGGCGCCGGCGGGGGCCTTGACCCTGCACAGGGTGAGGTGAGGGTGGAAGGCCCTTTCGTCCCTCTCGAAGCCGAGGGCCGCGAGCCCATCCTCGATCCTCTCCCGGAGCGCTGCGAGCCCGGGGCAGTCGTCGAGGCCGACCCAGATTACCCTCGGCCGCCTGATGCCCGGAAAACCTCCCACGCCCCTGCAGGCGAGCCTGAAGGGCGGGACCACGGATGCGGCCTCCGAGAGGGCCTCGCGGACCTTCTCAAGGTCCTCCGGGTCGATGTCGCCGAGGAACTTGATCGTGAGGTGGATGTTCCCGGGTTTGGTCCAGGAGACCCTGCCACCGCCGCCTCCGGCGTTTTTCCTGATATCTTCCGCGACCCTTGCGAGGGCCTCTATAAGCTGCTCGGGGAGCTCTATGGCAACGAAGGCCCTTATTTTCTCCAAAACGCCCCTTGAAAGTCCAGAGCTTTTTAAACGCCGCCGAGCAGGCCCATGACCATCTCGAGGGCCGCGGCCACGGATTGGCGTCTCACCGAGCCCCTTGTCCCGGAGAAGCGGAACCCTTCGGCCCTCTCCACCGGGCCGCCGGCGGGTCTGCTTCCGGCGGAGAGGCCTATAAAGACCGTGCCTACCGGCTTGCCCGGGGCACCGCCCCCGGGGCCGGCTATCCCCGTAATGGATATCCCTATGTCCGCGCCGACGGCGCGTCTCACTCCCCTGGCCATCCCGCGGGCCGTTTCGGCCGAGACCGCGCCGAACCTCTTGAGCGTACCTTCCCTGACTCCCAGAAGAGAGGTCTTCACATCGTTGCTGTAGGCGACCACCCCGCCGAGGAAGCAATGCGAGCTCCCTGGGACCGAGGTTATGGCCCCGGACAGCAGCCCCCCGGTGCAGGACTCGGCCACGGCGAGGGTAAGCCCGGCCGCCCTCATGGCCGGGACGAGGGCCGCCTCGGGCCGGCCCTTTTTTTTCACTACCGCGCGAGGTACCATAGTATGCCCCGGGCGCAGATATTGGCGTAGACCCCGGCCACTACGTCGTCGGCGACGATGCCGAAGCCGCCCTTTATCCTCCTGTCCGCCGTACTTACGGGCCAAGGCTTTAGAATATCAAAAATCCTGAAAAGAATAAATACCATTATGGCGTTAAAGGGGGTGAAGGGGAGGAGAAAGAAGGCCACCAGGACCCCTGTTATCTCGTCGCAGACCACGCTGGATGGGTCCGCGTCCCCAAGGTCCCCGGCGGCCCGGCCGGCGAGGTATACGCTTGCGAGGAAGACGGCGGCCACCACCGGGGCCTGGACGTATGCGCCCCCCGGCCAGGCGAGCCACGCTATGGCTACGCCCCAGAGGGTGCCGACCGTCCCGGGGGCCACGGGCGAGCAGCCGGCCCAGGCGCCGGTGGCGAAGAATTTGACGAGGTCTTTTTTCAATCGCATCCAATCGGGTCAGAATATGAAACGGCGCATCCTGATGTTTATGAGGAGCCCGCAGGCCGTCATAGACGTTATGAGAAAGCTCCCACCGTAGCTTATGAACGGCAGGGGCACGCCCACCACGGGCAGGAGCCCGGAGACCATCCCGAGGTTTATCACCACGTGCCAGAAGAACATGCTCGTAACGCCCACGGCCACGAGAAAGCCGAACCTGTCCTTGCTCCCGCCGGCGGTGTTGAGCCCGCTGAGCAGGAGCGTGGTGAAGAGCCCGATGAGGATGAGGACGCCGATGAGCCCCCACTCCTCGGCGAGCACGGCGAAGGCGAAGTCCGTGTGCTGCTCGGGGAGGAACATGAGCTTGCCCTGGGTCCCTTCGGTGAAGCCCTTGCCCAGGAGCCCCCCGGAGCCTATGGCTATCTTGGACTGCATCACGTGGTAGCCGCTCCCGAGGGGGTCGGTGGTGGGGTCCCAGAAGCTCAGGATGCGGGCCTTCTGATAGCCCTTGAGCATCGTCCAGCCGAGAGGTATCATCGCCGAGAAGGCTATGACGATCCCGGCCACGGTCCTCAGCCGCACCTTGACGGTGAGGACCATGGACCAGAATATCATCCATAGTATGATGGCCGTTCCGAGGTCCGGCTGCTTGGCTATGAGGAGGAATGGTATGGCGAGGAGCCCCGCCGGGGTAAGGAGGTCCTTTATGCCGAGTCCCAGGGGCCTGACCTGGCTGGAGCTGAAGTGTTTGGCCAGGACGATTATGAGGGCGAGCTTGGCGACCTCCGACGGCTGGAGGGTGAAGTACCCGAGAGAGAGCCACCTCTGGGCCCCGCCCCCGGAGCTCCCCACGAAGAGAACGGCCACGAGCAGGACCATCACCAGGCCGTAAAGGACGTAGGCGAACTGTTCGAGGAAGGTGTAGTTGACGGCCACGGCCAGCAGGAGGAAGACCACGCCCAGGGCTATCCAGTAGGTCTCCTTGACGTAGACCGAAGGCATGTGCAGATAAGTGGCGCTGTATATGACCGCGAGCCCCGCAAGGGCGAGCGCCATGGTGACCGCGAGGGCGAGCAGGTCTATCTGCGCCAGGAGCCGTCTGTCTATCATGATGTTACCTCAGGGGCCCCTGCCCCCCGGTCTCCCTCCGCCCTGGCGGCCTGGGCCCCTCCAGGGGCCTCGGGCAGGCCGGCAAGATAGGTCTCTATTATCTTCCGGGCTATGGGGGCCGCCGTTCTCGCGCCGAACCCCCCGTGCTCGACTATCACGGTCACGGCTATCTTCGGGTCGTCGTAGGGGGCGTAGCCGGCGAACCACGCGTGGTCCCGGTACTCGTAGGGTATCTCCTCTATGTCTTCGACCCTCTCGAGAAGCCTCCTTACCTGGGCGGTGCCGGTCTTGCCCGCTATCTTGAAGGGGCTCCGCCTGAGGACCGTAGCGGTGCCGTGTTTTTCGTGGACGACCCCGACGAGCGCCTTCCTTATGCTCAGGAGCGTGGCCGGCGATACCTTCAGGTCGCCTTTCTTTTCCGGCGGAAAGGCCGTTATGAGCTCTCCCGAGGGGGTCGATATCTCTTCGATGAGCTGGGGCTTGTAGACCACCCCTCCGTTGGCTATGGCCGCGTAGGCCATGGCGAGCTGCAGCGGAGTGGCGAGCATGTAGCCCTGCCCGACCGAGACCGAGATGGTCTCTCCGTCGTACCACCTCTCACCGTAGGTCTTCTTCTTCCACTCGGAGGTCGGGATGAGCCCCGGTTTTTCGTTTATGAGCCCTATGCCGGTCCTCGAGCCGAAGCCGAAGCTCTTTGCGTATCCGGCGAGCCTGTCGACCCCGAGCCTCAGGCCTACCTGGTAGAAGAAGGTGTCCGAGGACTCGACTATCGCCTCGTGCACGTTTATTTCTCCGTGTCCCGCCTCCTTCCAGTCCCTGTAGGCGCGGCCCGCGAAGTTGAACGCCGGGCCGGAGAACACCTTGGTCCACTGGCTTATCTCCTTTTCCTCGAGCGCCGCGGCGGCCACTATGGGCTTGATGGTGGAGGCGGGGGGGTACTGCCCCTGCGTGGCCCTGTTGGTCAGTATGTCCAGGGGGTTGCGGAGGAGCTCTTCCCACTGGCGGCGCGATATGCCGGAGCTCAGGAGGTTGGGGTCGAAGGAGGGGGTGCTCACCATGGCGAGTACCCTGCCTGTGGAGGGCTCTATCGCCACCACCGCCCCGACGTGGTTCTTCATGGCGTCCCAGGCGGCGAGCTGTGCCTTGAGGTCCAGGCTGAGCTTTACGTTGTTGCCCGGCCTCGGGGGCGAGGAGTTCGCAACGCCTATCCTCCGGCCGAGGGCGTCCACCTCCACCTGCTTTCCGCCGTCCACGCCCCTCAGGTACCCGTCAAGGGCCTTTTCAATGGCGAGCTTTCCAATGGCGTCCCCGGCCCTGTGGACCGCCCCGGATGAGGCGGCCCTCAGCTCACGCTCGTTTATCTCCCCGAGGTACCCCATGAGGTGGGCCGTGGCCACCCCGTAGAGGTAGAGCCTCTTGGGGCTCACGTCGATGTTTATCCCGGGGATTTCGAACTTGAAGGACTCCACCTTGGCCGTATCCTCCCAGGTCATGTCCTCCTTGAGCCTCACCGGGCGGTAGGGCGGGCGGCGTTTGGCCTTTCTGACCTTCTCGTCTATCTCCTCCGGGGTGATGCCGACGAGTTTCGTGAGCCTCTCCTTGGTCTTGTCCCAGTCCTTGACGTCCTCCGGGACGAGGAGCAGGTCGAAGCCCGGGCGGTTCTCCACGAGCCTGTTGCCGGAGCGGTCGTAGATGAGGCCCCTCGGGGCGGCGGTCCTCACGAGCCTCAGCCGGTTGCTCTGCGAGAGCCCCCTGTAGTAGTCGGCGTCCATGACCTGAATCTGCCAGAACCGGACGAGGAGGACGAAGATAGAGACGCCCATCGCGATGTACAGGAACGGGAGCCTGGCCTTGAGCTCCCTCGGCTCCTTGTCTTTGAAGTAACCGTTCACTGGCAGTTACCCTTCGAAAGTTCGCGGGCGTACGAGGGCCGTAAGCCATCCGAGGCAGGCGAGTATCGCGGGCGCGAATATCCCGGTAAGGACCGCCTGGAAGAAGATGTCCACCGCGAAGCGCAGCCCCCCGCTTGCGAAGTCTATTATCACGAAAAGGAGTACGCCCTTGAAGAGCGAGAGGGACGCCGCCCCCGCGGCCTTGACCACCGGGGTGGTGAAGTGCATCCTCCTCGATACGAGATGGACCGCGAGGAAGGCCATGACGAGGCCGAAGGAGGTGGACCCGATGACGCCGCCGGTGAAGACGTCCTCGATGTAGCCGAGGATGAAGCCGAGGAAGGCCCCTTCGAGGCTCGTCCTGGTGTATGCGACGTAGAAGACCAGAAGGAGCATGATGTCCGGAAAGGGCATCTCCGGCAGGAGCGTGCTCTTGACGGCCAGGTAGAGTATGGCCAGGGGAAAGAAGAGGATGAGGTCTCTCATGCGGGTTCCCGGTCTTGCCGTCTATGACCCGGGCCGGTCCATCCGGCCCGCGAGGCGTTTGCCGCCGCCGCCCGCCTCCGTGACCACGAGGACGTCCTCGATCCTCCTGGTGTCCACGCTGGGGGCGACCTTGATGTCCTTGAAGAAGTTGTCCTTGCCCTTCCGGACCCTTACGACCGTGCCCACCGCGAGCCCCTTGGGGTATATGCCGGCGAACCCCGAGGTTACGAGCCTGTCGCCCACCCTGATGTCGTCGAGCTCGCGTATGTAGTTGAGTATCATGCCGTCGGCGCCGTCTCCCTCCGCTATCCCCTTTATCCTGGTCCTCTGGAGTATGACGTCGATGTCGGACCTGAGGTCGGTTGCCAGCAGCACCCTCGATGTGCCTGAAGTTATCTCGATGATGCGCCCCACGACGCCCTCGGGGGTTATGACGCTCATGTCCTTGCGGAGTCCGTCGTCGCGGCCCTTGTTGATGACGATGGTCCTGGTCCAGCGCTCGATGTTGAAGGCCTGTATGGACGCGGCGACCGTATCGAAGCCCACGGACTTTTTATATTCGAGGAGCTCGGTGAGGCGTCCCGTGAGGGCGAGCTTCTCGGTCAGGTCGTTCTTCTCCTCCTCGAGCATGGCCAGTCTGAGCTTCAAGGCGCCGTTCTCCTCCTTTACGCCGACGAGGTATATGTAGTCGCCCCAGACGCCCCAGACCGCGTTGGAGGCCCCGAGGATGACGTTCTGGAGGGGGCTCACGACGACGGCCAGGACGCCGCGCACCACCGCGCCCCTCTCCGTCTGCTTCTTGTCCGTAAGGGCGAGGTGGAGGGAAAGGAGCGACAGGAGGACGGATGCCAGTATTATCTGGTGCCTTCTGAGGAGCAGGAGTATGGTATGGTCGGAACGCATCTTCTGTGTCTCGCGGGATCCGGGACGGCAAGGAGAGCCCCCGGGGGTCCCCTGGGGAAAGCGGGTCTTTCGGTACGGGGGTTCTGCGGTTTGATCGAAGGTTGGTTGGCCCCATGCCCCCCATGCCCCCGTGCCCCCCTGGCACCCATCGGGCCCCCCGGGAAACCGCCCGGGAGCGTGCCCCTGGTCAGTTGGGGATGGTGACCTCTCTTAAGAGCTTTATCTCGTCGAGGACCTTGCCCGCGCCCTTCACCACGCAGGTCAGAGGGTCGTCGGCTATGGTCACCGGGAGATGGGTCTCTTCCTTCAGGACGTTATCGAGGTTCTTTAAAAGGGCCCCTCCGCCGGCGAGCACGATGCCCTTGTCCACGAGGTCGGCCGCGAGCTCCGGCGGGGTGGTCTCGAGCACGTGCCTGACCGCCTCGATGAGCGAGTTTATGGGCTCGTTAAGGGCCTCCCTTATCTCGCCTACCTCGATTTCGAGGGTCGTGGGTATGCCCGTTACGAGGTTGCTGCCCTTTATCTCGAGCTTTTCGTTGTTCGAGTCCTGGAAGGGGAGCCCCAGGCCCATCTTTATGTTCTCGGCCACACCCGTCCCGATGGAGAGGTTGTACTTGCGCTTTATGTACTGGACTATGACCTCGTCGAGCTTGTCCCCCCCTATGCGTATGGACTTGGCCCTGACTATGCCGGCCAGCGAGATGACGGCTATCTCGGAGGTGCCGCCACCGATGTCGACTATCATGTTCCCCGAGGGCTCGGTTATGGGCAGCCCGGCGCCGATGGCGGCGGCCATCGGCTCCTCTATGAGGTATACCTCGGCGGCGCCGGCCGAGTAGGCGGACTCCCTTACGGCCCGTTTTTCGACCTGGGTGATGCCCGAGGGGACGCCGACGATTATGCGGGGCCTTACGAGCAGCCTCCTGTTGTGCACCTTGGTGATGAAGTACTTGAGCATCTCCTCGGTGACCTCGAAGTCGGCGATGACGCCTTCCTTGAGGGGGCGTATGGCGGCTATGTTGCCGGGGGTCTTGCCGAGCATGGCCTTGGCGTCCCTGCCGACGGCAAGGACGCGTTTTCCGCGACCGTCCTTCTTTACGGCGACCACGGACGGTTCGTTGCTGATGATGCCCTTTCCCTTGACGTATATCAGGGTGCTGGCGGTGCCGAGGTCTATGGCGAGGTCGCTTGAAAAGTACCCCAGAAGCCGGTTAAACATATATACTCCTTATGAGATTGCTCTTCAGTGGTTATTTAAAGAATATTATCAAAAAGCGCGGACCCTTGGCAAGGGGAAAATGAGACAAAAAAGTTGAATTTACATACGGAATTTATTAGTATTGAAGTTTAATACAATACCCGGGCGGACTTATGTGACCTGGGTCAATCACGGAGGTAAGGAGTGCTCGAAGGTATCAGGAAAAAAAGGAATTCCCTGCTGATTCTCATGGTTTTCGCCGCCATAATCATCGTCTTCATCTTCTGGGGCGTGGGCCCCACGGGAAACGGAGGCGGCGTAGTGGCCACGGTTGACGGCAATAAGATATCCGCAAAGGAGTACCTCGACACTTACAGGAACGAGTACGAGTACTACAAGAGCAACTTCCCCGGAGAGTTCAACG
This sequence comes from Thermodesulfobacteriota bacterium, assembly GCA_046754205.1. Taxonomy (GTDB): domain Bacteria; phylum Desulfobacterota; class GWC2-55-46; order GWC2-55-46; family JBHHVK01; genus JBHHVK01. The sequence goes on along the minus strand of JBHHVK010000015.1, from coordinate 5,454 downwards.
AGGACGTCGCCGAAAAGCTCAACCTCAAGCAGAGGTCCCTCGACATACTCATAAACCGCACCCTCGTCGTAAAGGCGGCCCGCAAGAATGGCGTCAGAGTGGGCAAGGAGGAGATACAGGGCGCGGTAACGGCCATGGCGGCCTTCCAGAAGGCCGGGGTCTTCGACAAGGATACCTACTTCAAGGTCTTGAGCGCCAACAGGCTCAAGCCGGCGGACTTCGAGGAGAACGTGAGGCTCGACTTGCTCGCCGGCAAGATGCGCCAGAGAGTCATAAGCAACGCCAGTGTCACCGACGAGGAGGTAAAAGAGGCATACAACAGGGAGAACAGGGGGGTGAACCTCTCCTTCGTCGAGGTCCCCACGTCGCGTTTCATCGACACGGTGGAGGTCTCGGAGGACGAGGCCAAAGGCTATCTCGACCTCAACAGGGACGAGTTCATGGTCCCCGCGCAGATAGACGTCTTCCACGCCTACGTGGATTATGGTGAAATCTCCGGCAGGATAAGGCTTTCCGACGGGGAGCTCAGGGACTACTACGAGGCCAACCAGGCCAGGTTCGAAACCCCGCCCGAGATCCGGGCGCGCCACATCCTCATAAAGGCCAAGGGCAAAGGCCCCGGGGCGCGCGAGGCGGCCAGAGGCGAGGCCGCCGAGGTGCTCTCCATGCTCAAGTCCGGGGCGAGCTTCGCCGAGCTGGCGAAGAGCCGCTCCGACGACCCCGGCACCGCCTCAAAGGGCGGCGACCTCGGGTGGTTCCCCAGGGGCATCATGGTCAAGCCCTTCGAGGACGCGGCCTTCTCGCTTGAAAAGGGCGAGCTCTCCGAGGTGGTGGAAAGCCCCTACGGCTATCACATAATACTCGTCCTTGACAAAAAGCCCGCCGGCCGAAGGCCCTTCGAGGCGGTAAAGGGCGAGATAAGGAAGGTGCTCTTGAGGCAGAAGGCCCAGAGCGAGGCCGCCGCCCTTCTAAGGCCCGTCGAGGGGGCCATGAGGGGGGCCGAGTCGGTCGAAGACTTGAGGAAAGCGGCCTCCGGTGGGCTCGTACATGCGGTCTCCACCGGGCTCGTGGTGGAGGGGGACAAGTCCGTCGGGATCATGCGTGACCAGAGGATAGAGGATACGGTCTTCACCATGCGCCCGGGAGAGGTATCGAGTCCCGTGGAGTCTGGCGACAGGCTCTACGTCATAAAGCTCAGGGACCGCATCCCGGCCCACGTGCCGATGTTCGAGGAGATCGCCGACAAGGTCACGGCGCGGATGAGGGAGAAGAAGGCCGGCGAGGAGGCACTGGCCAGGGCCAGGGAGATAGCCGGCAAGGCCAGGGACGGGGAAGATCTCAAAAAGCTCGCCGCGGCCGAGGGCCTCAGGTTCGATTCCACGGGTTTGTTCACAAGGGCCGAAGGCTTCATGCCCAAGACGGGCGTCTTCGTGGGCAACATCCCGGGGCTATTCGAGCTTACCGAGGACAAGCCCTTTTTCGATGACGTGCTCTCCTCCGAGGGGGGCTGGTACGTGGTCAAGCTCATCGGAGCGCGCGAGGCCGACCCGGCTGGGCTCGCCGAGGTGGCCCCCGAGCTATCCAAGCGCCTTCTGGCCGAAAAGCAGGAAGAGGCGATGGGCAAATGGCTCGACGGGCTCAGGAGTTCGGCCAAGATAAGGGTCTACCCCGAAAGGTTGTAAGGGCCGGCGGCCAGCCCCACCGGTCTTTTTCTTTGTCAACGGAGCGAGGTCGAGATGAGATTTTCAAAGATGCTGCTGCCCACCCTCAAGGAGGACCCTTCCGACGCCGAGGTCATAAGCCAGAGGCTTATGACGAGGGCGGGGATGATAAGAAAGGTCGCTGCAGGTATCTACAACCTCCTGCCCCTCGGGCTCAGGGTAATTAGGAAGGTCGAGGGCATAGTGCGCGAGGAGATGGACCGGGCCGGGGCCCAGGAGGTGCTCATGCCCTTCGTGCTGCCCTCGGAGCTATGGCGCGAGTCGGGGCGGTGGGACGAGTACGGCCGGGAGCTCCTGAGGGTCACGGACCGCCACGACCGCGACTTCTGCCTCGGCCCCACCCACGAGGAGGTAGTCACCGACATGGTCCGCGGCGAGGTCCGCTCCTACAGGGACCTGCCGATGAACCTCTACCAGATTCAGACCAAGTTCAGGGACGAGATACGTCCGAGGTTCGGGCTCATGAGGGGCCGCGAGTTCATAATGAAGGACGCCTACTCCTTCCACGCTACGGACGAGTCCGCCGAGCTCGAGTACGAGAACATGCGGAAGACCTATGGACGCATATTCGAGCGCTGCGGGCTCGAGTTCCGCGCCGTCGAGGCCGAGACCGGCGCCATAGGGGGCCGCTTCAGCCACGAGTTCCACGTCCTGGCCGATACCGGTGAGGACGCCATAGCGAGCTGCGGCAGCTGCTCCTACGCCGCCAACGTCGAGAGGGCCGAGACGAGGGAGCCCCACGGCGCCGGGGAGGGCGGCCGGGAAATGCCGATCGAAAGGGTCTCCACCCCCGGAAAAAAATCCGTCGAGGAGGTCAGCGCCTTCCTCAAGACCTCGCCCGAGGGCCTCATAAAGACGCTCATCTACGATACGGAAAAGGGCCCTGTCGCCGCGCTCGTGCGCGGGGGGTTTGAGCTGAACGAGGCGAAGCTCAAGAGGGCCACCGGCTGCGAGAGGCTCGAGCTCGCCGCCGACGACCGGGTGCGCGAGGCCACGGGGGCGCCCACGGGGTTCGCCGGGCCCGTGGGGCTCAGGGTCCCGGTCTACGCCGACTGGTCCGTCAGGTCCATGACGGACGGGGTCACAGGGGCCAACGAGGCCGACGCCCACCTGAAGCACGTCTCCGCGGCGCGGGACTTCAAGGCCGCCTACGGAGACCTCCGCGTCGTGGTGGAGGGGGACCGGTGCCCGAGGTGCGAAGGCACGCTTGCGATAAGCAGGGGCATAGAGGTGGGGCACATATTCAAGCTCGGGACCAAGTACAGCGAGGCCATGGGCTCGACCTTCCTCGACGAGGGCGGCCGTGAGCGGCCCATGATAATGGGGTGCTACGGCATCGGCGTGGGCAGGACGGCCGCCGCCGCCATCGAGCAGAACCACGACGACGCGGGCATAATCTGGCCCGTGCCTCTGGCGCCCTTCGGCTGCGAGGTCCTGCCCGTAAACGTAAGGAACGAGGAGACGCTCGCCGCGGCCGAGGCGCTCTACGACGAGCTCAGCGGGGCCGGCGTGGAGGTCCTCCTTGACGACCGCGGCGAGAGGGCGGGCGTCAAGTTCAAGGACGCCGACCTCCTCGGCATACCCGTCAGAGTGGTCGTGGGGGAGAGAAACCTGAAGGACGGCAACGTGGAGGTGAAGGAGAGGAAGGGCTCGGAGCCTCGCCTCGTTAAGCTCGCAGAAGCCCCAGGGGAGGTAAAGAGGTTGTTGGGCTCCTGACGTAATATCAAAAAAAATCTCGAAAGGCTCGGGCTTGTTGCCCGGGCCTTTTTTTCGTAGCATGAAGGGGCTGGCGGGCCTGGGGGGATAGGCGTAAAAAATTGTAAACCTTTTCCCCTCTCGGCCGATAATTAAACCTGAGAACCCTCTCTTCATGGCGGGGGGAGGGCGGAACCCCTTGTGACGGAGCAAGGCGACAGCTTTTGAGGCCCCGGTCCGGACAGGACCGGGGCCGTAGTTTTCCCTCCCTCACTTCTCGCCGATCCTTTCGAGGTCGCTGTCGAGCACCGCCTCCGCGTCGATGGTTATGAAGAGGTCACGGCCCACCACCACGCCTCCCCGGTCTATGGTGTCCTGCCAGCTGACGCCGAAGTCGAAGCGGTTTATCCTCGCTTCCGCCGTAAAGCCCGCCCTGGTGACCGGGCCCTTGTCCTCATAGCCCGATTCCGTGTCGCCCACCCACCAGGGCGTCTTCCACGCGCCCTGGTGCTCGCAGTCCAGCGTCACCTCTTTTGAAATGCCGTGGAGCGTCAACGGACCCGTGACCTTGAAGTGGTTTTCACCGTGAAGCTCGGAGACGCAGCCCTTGAAGGTTATCTCCGGGTACCTCTCCACGTCGAGGAAATCGGAGTGGCGAAGGTGCGCGTCCCTTGCGTCTTCGCCGGTGCGGATCTTCCTGGCATCTATCCTTATCTCCACCGAGCCCTTCTCAGGCTCGTCCGCGTCGAAGTCGAGGGTGCCGTGCACGTCCCCGAACAGGCCCCGCACCCATGTGACCATCATGTGGCGGACGCGGAAGTGCGCCGCCGTGTGTCCCGGCTCGAATGTCCACTTCGCCATGACAGGTCTCCTTCAGACCCCTCTCCGCCGGCCCCTTTGTCCGTCGGGTGGGGCCGCTCAGTACCCCGCGGCCAGCTTCCTCGCCTCCTCCACGGCCCCGGCGACTATCTTATCCTTCTCCTCGGGCGATACCATCAGGGTCGGCTCGACGACTATCGATTTTATCTCCGTAAAGCCGATGAAGCCGAGTATCTGCTCCATGTAGGTCTTCTGAAAGTCCATGGCCTCGTAGCCGGTGCCCGGCCCGTAGGCCCCGCCCCGCGCGTAGACCAGGAGCGCGGGCTTGCCGGTGACGAGGCCCTTGTAGCCTTCGGTGGGGGAGAAGCTGAAGGTGTATCCCGGCTGGACGAGGACGTCTATGTAGTGCTTGAGCCTGTAGGGTATGCCGAAGTTCCACATTGGGAGGCTGATGACGTACTTGTCGGCCCCGGTGAAGTCGGCGATAACGTCTTCGACGGCCTTCCATGCCGCCTTCTCTCCGTCAGTGTGTTCGGCGCCGTGGAGGATGGCGTACTTGGCCTTTATGACCTCTCCGTCGAAGCTCGGCAGGTCCCAGCTCCAGAGGTCGAGGGCGGTAACCTCGTCGCCCGGGTGGGTCTTTTCGTATTCGTCGAGAAAGGCCCTCGCCACCTTTATCGAGCTCGACCTCTCCTTGCGGGGTGATGCCTCTATGTAGAGCAACCTCGCCATCGCCTTCACCTCCCGATATTTTTAGTCTAAGGGTATACCATAAACGGGTGTTGTCAAATGGGGGGGTGCAAGCCGGCCCCTGAGATGACGGGAGGGGAGAGAGGGGAGGGAGAAAATCCGGCCTCATCCCAGAGGGCCTTTACGGTCCCGCCCCCGGAGTCCTTTCGCTTTGTCATTGCGAGGGCCGAAGGGCCGAAGCAATCTAAAATCCCCTCCCTATGATGGCGGGAGGGGATAGGTTTAATCTCAAAGATTCAGGAATTGGTCAGGGGTGAGCCCGGCGTCCTTGATTATCCGGAGGAGGGTGCCCTCTTCGGCGGTAAAGCTCAATGGCCTCCTTTATGTTCCCGAGGGCCTCTTCTTTTGTGTCCCCCTCGGAGATGCACCCCGGCAGAGACGGTACGTAAGCGGTGTAACCGCCTTCTTCCTGCTTTTCGAGGACAACCTTGAGTTCCATCTTTGTTCCCCTTTATATGCCCGGTTAATA
>JBHHVK010000014.1:0-22705 GCA_046754205.1 Thermodesulfobacteriota bacterium | reverse complement strand
TTACGGCGAGCGTGCTGTCGAGCCCGCCGGAAAGAAGCGCAACCGCCTTGGCCATAAGTCGAATTCCCCCTGCCGTACAAGTGTCCCCCCCGGGGCGGCTCAAACCCGAGGTTCCCTTATATAACGTTAAAACCCTTGTAATTTCTTTAAATATTATTATACTGTGTAGGACTGAGGAAATCAAAAAAAACTCCACCCCCCCCGCACCCGGTCCGGCCCCCCCGGCCCCCCGGCCCCCGGCCACGGCGGCGCCAGGATACGGTGAAACTCCACTAACCAGGCTGACACGGTCAATGAAGTCAGAATACATCCTATCCATCCTCCTCTCGGCCCTCGTAGGGTATCTCATCTACCTCATCATGATGCCCTTCTTCATTCCCATCTTCTGGGCCGTGGTCTTCGTCATACTCTTCTACCCCTACTACAAATGGCTTCTGAGGAGGGTGACGGCGAACAAGACGACGTCGAGCCTGCTGGCGTGCCTCACCATAGCGCTCTTCCTCATGATACCGCTCTCCTTCATGGGCACGCTCCTTGCCAACGAGCTCCTCGGCGTCTACCAATGGGCCGAGAACTACATAAGGGAGCTGTCCCTCAAGGGGAGCAACTCCACAGCCCTGGTCATCCCCTACATACAGGAATTCCTCGGCAAGTACTTCGACATCTCAACGGCCGACATACAGAAGATGGTGGCTGACGCCATAAAACAGTCGAGCTCCTTCGTGGCCGAGGGGCTCAAGGGCTTCATAAAGAACTTCGCCACCTTCGTCCTCAACATGGTCCTCGCCTTCTTCACCATGTTCTTCCTGTTCAGGGACGGCGACAGGTTCCTCGAGGTGGTAAAGGACATAATCCCGCTCTCCGACGCCTACAAGAAGAGGGTGATAAAGAAGAACCGGCTGGTCATATCGGCCACCATGACCGGGGGGCTCATGGTCGGGGCGGTCCAGGGCTTTCTCGGCGGGGTGGCCTTCTGGTTCCTCGGGCTCCCGGCCCCCCTGCTCTGGGGGTTCATAATGCTCCTCATGAGCTTCATCCCGAGCATAGGCACCGCGCTCGTCTGGGGCCCGGCGGTCATCTATCTTCTCATCAAGGGGACCTACGTAAAGGCCCTCATACTCTTCCTCTGGGGCACCTTCATCGTCGGGCTCGCCGACAACCTCCTGAGGCCCGTCATCGTCAGCGGCAGGACGAACCTCCACCCGCTCCTGTTGTTTTTCAGCATCCTCGGCGCGGTAAACGTCTTCGGCCTCATCGGGATAATCGCCGGCCCCATAGTGCTCTCCATCGCTATCTCAGTGGTGGAGATATACCACGAGACCATAAAGAACACAAAGACATGGGCCGGCTGAAGAGGTGGGCTACCGGAGGGCGGCCTCCGGGGGGCGAATACGGCCCGACGAGGCCGGCGGTGCTCGTCCCGGCGCTTCTCTTCGCCGCCACGGTCTTCACCACCGTGGTGGCCGGGGCGCTCTACTCCGGGGCCGACCCCATCGCCGAGCCCGCGAGCCTCATTCTCGGCATACCCTTTTCGGCCTCCCTCATGCTCATACTCGGCACCCACGAGCTCGGCCACTTCATCGCCTCACGCAGGCACGGGGTCATAACGACCCTTCCCACCTTCATCCCCGGCCCCCCCTTCCCCCCGATGATAGGCACCTTCGGGGCGGTCATAAGGATAAAGTCCCCCATAACGACCAAGAGGGCCCTCGTGGACATCGGGGCGGCAGGGCCCCTGTCTGGCTTCGTGGTGGCGGTGGTGGTGACCTACATAGGGCTTACGCTCTCAACGGTTATAGCGGTCCGGCCCACGGGCATTACCCTGGGGCTCGGGGACTCGCTCCTCTTCAAGCTCCTCACCTACCTCGCCATCGGCCCGCTGCCCGAAGGGAGCGAGGTGGTGCTCCATCCCGTCGCCTTCGCCGGCTGGATAGGCTTTTTCGTCACGGCCATGAACCTCCTTCCCCTCGGCCAGCTCGACGGGGGGCACGTAGTCTACGCGCTCATCGGCCCCAGGCACAGGCTCTTTTCCAGGCTCATGGTGGTCGTCCTCGTCATCCTCGGCCTCATCACCTGGCCGGGCTGGTTCATCTGGGCGGCGCTCATCGCGATCATAGGGCTGTACCATCCCCCGGTCGCCGACCAGCACCTGCCCATGGACTCCAAACGCAGGCTTACCAGCCTCGCCACCCTCGCCGCATTTATATTGACTTTCATCCCGAGGCCATTTTATATTATATGAGATGAAGACATTTACGGCTGAAGAACTCAAAGAACACGACGGAAGCGACCCTGACAAGCCGCTTTACATAGCCTTCAGGGGCAAGGTGTATGACGTAACGGACAACCCGCTCTTCACCGACGGCATGCACTTCGAGCACCCCGCCGGAGGCGACCTCACCGATGACATCGAAGACGCCCCTCACGAGGACGACGTCTTTGACCATCTCACGATCGTCGGCGACTTCAAGGGTTAGCCCGTTGGGTGCGGGGGCTGGTGGGCTGGGGGGGCTGGGGGGGCTGGGGGGGCTGATGAGGGTGCGGGGGCCTCTCGGGGCGGTTTGCCGGGGCCTGTCAGGGGCGCGTAAGGGGCGTTTGGGGGGCTGTGCAGACGGTTTTTGGGCCTCCGGGTGTCGGGGGGGATCCAACTACTTCGTCCTCTACAGGGGGTCGGGGAGCTTTACCGGCGCCGCCAAACCCTTCCGACTTCGTAATTTTCCTCTCAAAACCCATCGGGGCCCATGAAGCTCGTCATACTCGGCTGCGGCACCTCCACGGGCGTGCCGGTCATCGGCTGCAACTGCGAGGTCTGCTCGTCACGGAATCCGAGGAACAGTCGCACCAGGGCCTCGGCGCTGGTCCAGACCGGCGGCAAGACCATCCTCATAGACACCTCCACCGACCTGAGGGCCCAGTCCCTTGCCGGCGGCCTGACCCGCATCGACGCCGTCCTCTTTACCCACTGCCACGCGGACCACGTCCACGGCATAGACGAGCTCCGTGCCTTCAACCACGCCCAGGGTTCGATTATACCATGCTACGGCAACGCCGGGACCATTGAGAAGATAAGGACCTCCTTCAACTACATCTTCCAGGACAAGAGCGGCGACGGCTGGAAACCGAGGCTCACCACCACGGCGGTGGACTCTCCCTTCGAGGCCGCGGGCGTCCATGTAACGCCCGTCCCCGTAATCCACGGCAAGGCCACCATCCTCGGCTACAGGATAGGGGACGCCGCCTACATAACCGACTGCAGCGCCATCCCCCCGGAATCAATGGAAAAGCTCAGGGGGCTCAAGGTCCTCGTCCTCGACGCGCTGCGCCACACCCCGCATCCCACCCACTTCAACGTGGCCCAGGCCGTCGAGGCCGCAGACGCCCTCAAGCCCGAAAGGACGCTCCTGACCCACCTGGGCCACAACCTCGACTACGGGGTGGAGAATGAAAAACTCCCCTCCGGGGTGGAGCTCGCCTATGACGGGCTGGAGATAGAGGTGTAAGAGGTCAGTGGAGAGAGGCGGAGAGGGGTTGCGGCCTCGTCGGGACAATGGCCCCTAACCTGAGACCGGAAGGATGGCGCCGGGCAGGCGAGCCCGCCCCGGGGCGCCGGCCGGTACGCCCTTTTCCGCCGTCTACAGCTGCCTTTCACCGCCGGTGCTGTCGGTGAACTCGTAGCCGCACCTCGGACAGTGGGAGGCCAGAGAGCTCACCATGGTCCTGCAGTAGCCGCACTGCTTCCTGCCCCCGAAAAAACCGAGTGTAAGGACGTGCACGAAGGCCACCGGGAAGAGCACCGCGGCGTAGAGCCACCAGAGGAGGAAGTTCCTCCCCTTGGTAGAAGCCATATAGGCGGGCAGAATCGCCGCTACGACGAGTATGAAGATCCACCATATCCATTCCATGACCTACCCTCGTTCCCTTTCCTTGAACTGACATTTATTATCCCACCGTACCGCCCGGCAGGGGAGACACGCCTCGCGGGCCCGGCGCTTCAACCCGTCTCTCCACCTTCGCCACCCCCGCCCCCCTCGCCCCCCTCGTCCGCTTCGCCCCCGACGGCCTCCCCGCCGCTTTCGAGCTCCAAGGACTTTATCTCCGGCAGGCTCGCCCCGATAATCCCCTGCATGTCTCCGTACATCCTTATGGTGTTAGTCATGACCCGCTCGATCTGCTTTTCCCTCTTGGCCCAGATCCGGGTCATGGCGTTCTTCTCCCTGTCCAGGTCCCCCTTCATCGCCCCGAAGGACTCGACTATCGCCTCTATCTTCTGCTTGAACTCAGGGCCGGAGAGATAGCCGTATATCGCCTCCATCTTCTCGCCCTTGCCCACGGCCGCGCTCCTGGACTGGGCCACCTGTATGAGCCCCACCCTCAAGGCCTCGGCGAGGTGCCCGGCCAGCTGGACGGACGTGACCCACACGCCGTCTACGAGCGAGAAGTTCGCCACCCCCTTTGGCATCGTCTCGGTCACGAGCACCGCCACCTCGGCGCTGACCTCCCTCTGGTCGTCCTTCAGCTTCGTTATCCAACCGTCGCTGAAGGCCTTTGTCCGCTTGACCTCCCAGACTATGGAGCCGCAGTGGCGCCCCCCCCTGGTATTGACCCTCTGGAGTATGTCGGCGCCCCTTACCCCCTTTGGCACGGGCTCTATCTCGTCCATGGGGAACCGCGAGGCGAGGAGGTCCTCGAGGTCGAGCTCGCCGACCTCTCCCTGGGCCTGCTGAGAGCCCTGCTCGGCCTTGCGCCTCGCCTCGTCCAGGGCCTTTTTGAGGTCAGTTATGACCTTTTCCTTCTCAGCGTCCTTGAGCCTGTGCTCCTCGCTGAATACCTCGATGGCGGAGAGCCTTATCTTCTCCCTCTCGGCGTCGAGTTGTCTCGCCGACTCAAGGGCCATCTTCTGCTTCTCCTCCTCGAGGGCCCTGGCTTTTTTCCTCAAATCGAGCTCGGCCCTGCGGGCCTCGTCGCGCTCCTTCGCCTTCTCCGTCGCCTCGGCGCGAGCGTCCTTGAGCTCGACCTCCATCGCCTCTCTCGCCTTCTTCTTCGCCTCCTCGGCGAGCCTCTTCTTCTCCCCGGCGAGCCTCTTTTCGATGTCGGCCTTTATGGCCTTCTTCGACTCCTCCAAGTCGGCGCGGCTCGCGGCAAGCTCGTCTTCCTTCTTCTTTATGGCGAGCTCCCGCGCCCTCTCCCTCTCCTCGAACTCCTTACCGAGCCGCGCCTTTATCTGCGCGTAAAGGGCCTCGGTCAGAGGGATATTCGCCCCGCAGTTGGGACACCTTATGGTCTGTCCATCCATAGTCAACCTCTTACATGGTCAAAGAGCGGACGCCATATTCAAAGGTTACCACATTAACGGGCCGCGGCCCGGTTTTTTTGCCGGGCGGCCCGGTCTCAGGGGACGACCCGTGTTCCGGCCTCTCCGGCAAGGGCGTCTTCGAGCCTGGCGGGGCTCGTTATTATCACCTCACGGCCGCCCCGCTCAAGGAATTCCACCGCCGAGGCCACCTTCGGCCCCATGGAACCGGCCGGGAACTCCCCGGCCTCGAGGAGCCTTATCGCCTCTTCGGCGGTAAGCACGCCGATGCCCTCCTCGCGGGCGGTGCCGTAGCCCCTGTAGACCATATCCACCTCGGTGAGGTTTATGATGAGGTCGGCGTCGAGCTCCAGGGCGAGGAGCGTCGTGGCGTGGTCCTTGTCTATTACGGCGTCCACGCCATAGAGGGTGCCGTCGGCGCGCTCCACCACGGGCACGCCCCCGCCTCCGGCGGCTATCACCACCACCCCGGAGTCGGCGAGCCGCTCTATGACCCCGGCCTCCACCACCCTCACCGGACGCGGCGAAGGGACCACGCGCCTGTATCCGCGTCCCCTCTCCTCCCGCATGGCCCAGCCCCTGGCGGCCCTCACGGCCTCGGCCTCCTCGGCCGTGTACCAGGGGCCTATGGGCTTCGTGGGCTCGCCGAAGGCGGGGTCTTCGGGGTCGACCACCACCTGGGTCACGATGGCGGCGACCTCCCTCGCCGTGCCCGAAGCGGCCCCGGCGACATGGAGGAGGTTGTAGAGGGTGTGCTGGATCATGAAACCCACGCCCCCCTCGGAGTCGGCGTCACAGATGTACAGAGGCATGGGCGGGACCACGTTCCGCGCCGCCTCGTTCCTCAGGACGATGTTCCCCACGACCGGGCCGTTGCCGTGGGTTATGACCACCCGGCGCCCGGCGGAGAGCATGGCCGTGACGGCGGCCATGGCCGACCTGGCGTTTTCAAGCTGCTCGGCGATCTCCCCGGTCCCGGTCCTCCGTATGAGCGCGTTCCCCCCGATGGAGACTATGACCCGTGAGCCGGCGGAAACCCCTGTCCCGCGGCCCTCTGATCGCGGCATGCTTCCTCCTCGTCGCTCCGCTCAGCCCTTACCCTCGGAAAAATCCTCGACGAACTTGTCGGCCATGAAGGCGGCTATGGCGCCGTCGCCCACCGCCGTGGCGACCTGCAACAGGGGCGTCGTCCTGCAGTCGCCCACGGCATAGACCCCGGGCATGCTCGTCTCCATCCGCCCGTTCGTCTTTATGAAGCCCCTTTCGTCCTTTTCCACGTCGATGAAGCCGGTGATGGGGTCTATGCCGACGAATATGAATATGCCCTGGATGGCGATCTCCCGGGTCTTCTCCGTCTTGAGGTCATGGACGGTGGCGAAGACCACCCCGGTGGCGTCGCCCTTTATCTCCTTTAAGAGGTGGCTTCTGAGGAACTCTATCCTGTCCGATGCCTCGGCCTTCTCCTGGTGCATCTTCTCGGCCCGGAACTGGTCTCGCCTGTGCACAAGGTACAGCTTTTTGACCATCTTCGTGAGAAAGAGGGACTCCTTGACGGCCGTGTCCCCTCCCCCGACGACCATCACCTCCTGGTCCCTGAAAAAGGGGCCGTCGCAGGTGGCGCAGTAGCTGACCCCACGGCCGAAGAGCTCCTTTTCGCCGGGGACCCCGAGCATCCGGGGTTTGGCCCCCGAGGCTACTATCACCGCCTTTGCGGTCATATCACCCTCGGTGGTCTTCACCACCTTGGTGTTGCCGTCGAGGGTCACGCTCCGGACCTCGGCCATCTTGATATCCAGGTCGAGCCCCCTGGCGTGCTCCTCGAACTTCTCCATCAGCCCCATGCCGCTTATCGACGGGAACCCGGGGTAGTTCTCTATGACGTCGCTCCTGGCTATCTGGCCGCCGACGAGCTCGCGTTCGAGCATGACGGTCTTGAGCCTCGACCTCTGGGCGTATATGCCGGCGCAGAGGCCCCCGGGGCCTCCGCCGATGATGATGAGATCGTACATCAAACACCTCCTTTGTTCATTGTAGCCTTAAGCCCTCCAGAATTCGGGGACGATGAGTATGAGCAGGGTATAGAGCTCGAGCCTGCCCAGGAGCATGTCGAGTATCAGGACGCCCTTGCTCAGGACCGGCATGTGGAGGAAATTGGACATCGGTCCGGTGACGCCGAGGGCCGGGCCCACGCAGCCGATGGACGCCGCAACGGAAGATACGGCCGTGACGAAGTCGACGTTCTGCATGGTAAGGACCGCGCTCGACGCCACGAAGACGGCGAGGTACAGGAAGGTAAAGCCCATGACGGAGTTGAGCACATCCTGCTCCACAGGCTTTCCGTTGAGCTTTACCGGTTTCACCACATGGGGGTGTATGAGTTTGTACATCTCCCTGTGGCCTATCTTCAGCAGGAGCAGTATCCTGATGCACTTTATCGCCCCGGTGGTGGACCCGGCCGTCCCGCCTATGAACATCAGGAGCATCAGGACCCCCTGGCTGAAGACGGGCCACGAGCTGAAATCAGCCGTGGAGTACCCCGTGGTGGTCATTATGGAGATGACCTGGAAGGAGGAGTACCGAAGCGAGGTCAGAACCCCCGCGTACTCCCTGCCGAAGAGGTTGAAGGCCACGAGGAGCGTGGCCCCTGCGAGTATGCCTATGTAGAACTTGAACTCGCTGTTCTTGAAATAGACGCCGAGCCCCTCGCGGTAAAATCTGTAGTGGAGGGCGAAGTTGGTGGCCCCGATTACCATGAATACCATGATGACGAGCTCGGTAAGGAAGCTCCCGTACCCCCCAATGCTCTCTCCCCTCGTGGAAAAGCCGCCCGTGGCGATGGTGCTGAAGCTGTGGTTGAAGGCGTCGAAGAGGTCCATCCCCGAAATGAGGAGGAAGACCATGAGGACGAAGGATATTATCAGGTAGACCGTAAGGAGTATACGGGCCATACCCTTCACCCGTGGGGCGAGCTTTTCCGACGACGCCCCGCTCGCCTCGGCCTTGTAGATCTGCATCCCCCCTATCCCGAGGAGCGGGAGGACGGCAAGCCCGAATATGACTATGCCGAGGCCCCCGATCCAGTGCGTGAGGCTCCTCCAGAACAGGAGGCCGTGGGGCAGGGCCTCGACGTCCTCGAGTATCGACCCCCCCGTGGTGGTCAGCCCCGAGACGGCCTCGAAGACGGCGTCGATCACGGAGGGGAAGTGTCCCGAGAGGATAAAGGGTACGGCGGAGAAGAGCGAAGCGCTTATCCAGCAGGCCGCGACGACTATGAAACCATGCCTGTGCGACACCTCCTTCAACGACGTTCTGAAGAGGAAGAACAGGATGACGCCGGATATGCCCGTCACCAGGAAAGAGTCGATGAAGACCCTCGTGTCGCCTTCGTTGAAAAAGAGGCTGACGAAAAGAGGGGCCAGCATGACAAAGGAGAGGATTATGTTTATAAGCCCGACTATGTGCAGGACTATCCTGTACTTCAAAGCACGTTCTCCACGGGGAACTCTCCCCGGCCAGGGAAGGGGCCCGGTCAGAAGAAATCCGGCTTTACCATCAGCATCTTCTCGACCTTGGGTATTACCTCCCTCAGGGCGAATATCACCAGCCGGTCGTCGGGGCGGATAATGGTCTGCCCTATGGGGATGAAGACGTTCTCGCCCTTCATGACCCCGCCGATTATCGCCCCCTTGGGGATGTTGATATCCCTCAACTCCCTGCCCACTATGTTCGAGGTCTCCATGGCGAGCGTCTCTATCGCCTCGACCCTCTCCTCCATCAACGTCTTGACCGAGAGGATCTTGCCCCTCCTCACGAACTGGAGTATGCTGCTTACCGAGGTGAGCCTTGGTGAGACGGCCACATCCAGGCCGATGGCGGGTGTCATGGCGAGGTACTCTGGCTTGTCGATGAGGCCTATGCACCTGGGCGCGCCGAGGCGCTTGGCGAGAAGCGTTATGAGGATGTTCGCCTCCTCGTCCGCGGTGACGGAGATGAAGGCGTCCGTATCGGAGACGTTCTCCTCCGCCAGGAGGCTCTGGTCCGTGGCGTCGCCCGCTATGACTATGGTCTTGTCGAGCCTCTCGGCCAGGAACTCGCACTTGGCCGCGTTCATCTCGATGAGCTTGACCTGGTAGCCCCTGCCCTCGAGGGTCCTGGCGAGATAGAAGCCCACGTTGCCCCCGCCGACTATCATGACGCGGTTGGCGCGCTTTTCGGCCGCGCCGAGGGTGTCGAGGAGCCTACGGGACTCGGCCGGCACGGTTATGGCGAAGAGCAGGTCCCCGCGCTCTATCACGGTGGAGCCGTCGGGGATGATCGTATCGCCGTCCCTGTAGATGGCCACGATGAGGCTCTTCTCCTCGGGGTGGAGCTCCTTTACGTCCCGGAGCGACCTTCCGACGAGATTGCTCGTCTCCGGCAGCCTGCGGCCCACGAGCCTGAAGTTGCCGTCGATGAAGTCCTCGACCTCCACGGCCCCAGGGACCTCGACTATCTTTATTATCCTGTCGGCGGCGAGCCTCTCGGGGTTTATGTTGAGGTCGAGGTCGAGGTAGTCGGGCTCGAATATCCTCGTATAGCTCTCATAGTCGGCGTCCCTGATGCGGGCGATCTTCTTGGGCACGCTCGTCTGGGAGCCGGCGATGAGGCACGCTATCATGTTGACCTCGTCCGAGTCCGTAACGGCTATGACCATCTCGGTCTTGTCTATGCCCGCGTCAAGGAGCGTCTGGGGGCTGGAGCCGCTGCCGTGGACTATCCTCACGTCAAGGCTTTCTCTCGCCTCGCGGACCCTCTTTTCGTCCTTCTCTATGATGACCACGTCGTGGCCCTCTGTGGAGAGCTTGCGCGCTATGGTGTCTCCCACCACGCCGGCGCCGATTACTATTACGTTCACCTCTTCCTCCTGAACTCCCTGACCGCGGCGAGGTTCCTGGCGTCATCCTCCTCGGCCTTCTTAGGGGTCTCGAGTATAAGCGGCATATCCCGGAAGGCAGGGAGGTTCACCAGGGCCCGGAAGAACCCGGGGCCTATCCCGCCCCTGCCGATGTGCTCGTGGCGGTCCACCCCTGAAGAGGGCCCGCCCTTCGAGTCGTTAAGGTGTATGAGCCTCAGCGAGCCCGGGCCGGCCTCCCTCTCTATGGTCCCGGCGAGCGGGGCGGCGTCGGCGGCCGAGCCCATGGGGTAGCCCGCGGCAAAGCCGTGGCAGGTATCGAAACAGAGCCCGATGGTAAGCCCCATGGGGCGCGCGTCTTCTATGACCCCGCCGATGTCCGCAAGGCTTGAGCCCACGGTGTCTCCGCCGCCGGCCGTGTTCTCGAGCAGTATCATGGCGCCCTCTCCGAGCCCCGAGGCCGCGACCTCACCGAGGGCCTCATGGAGCCGCGCCAGCGCGAAGTCCAGACCCCGGCCCTTCGAGCTCCCCATGTGGGTCACCATGAAATCGGCCCCGATGGAGTCGGCCACGGCCAGCTCCCTCTTGAAGAGCCCAAGGGACCTTGCGAAGAGATCATCGTCCGGTGACGAAAGGTTTACGAGGTACGAGGCGTGCACCGCCACCGGACTCAGCCCCGCGCCGGCCCTCTTCTCCCTGAAGAGCTCCACCTCCGCCGGGTCGGGCTCGATGAAGGCCCATGACCTCGGGTTCCTGCAGAATATCTGCATGGCGCCGCAATTCAGCTCCACGGCCCTGTCCACCGCCCTGGAAAGCCCCCCGGCTATGGAGGTGTGAACCCCGAGCCTCATCGGCCCGGGGGGCGGCTTAAAAGGGGCTTCGCCCCGGGCGCGGCCCCTTGAAGGCGCCTTGCTCAATGCCTCCTCATGTCGAACTTCCTCCTCGCCGCCGAAGCGAGGACGCTCGATACGTTCTTGTTCTTTCCGAGCTTCTGGAGGTCCTTCTCGTTGAGGCCGTCGAGGAACTTGAGCGCCATTTTGAGCGGTGTCTTCGGGTTCTTTATCACCCCGAGCTTTATGGTGTAGTTCTTGAGCCACTCCTTCTTTGTGGCTATGTACCTCATCAGCTCCTCCGACACGCTCTTGGACTCGGCGAGCCTGGATATCTCCTCATCGCTTATCCTCGGGTTCTTGAGGACAGCGATGGCGACGATCTTGTTGGAGTCTTTTATGAGCAGGCCCCTCGCCTCCTTGTCCCCCATGAAGGCGAGCTTCATCTTCCCGGAAACGTCCATCCTCTGTACCCTCTGGTAGAGGTTGAGCCCCTCTTCGTCCTCGGGCCTGTGCCCGGCGTGACCGTGCGCGCCACTGGCCGCGGCCACTTCTACGGTGGCCTTCAGGTTATCGAGCGCCCGGGCCGGGGCGAGCGGGTTGACCCTGAGCGCGTCTATGATGGACAGGTCGGCGGCGAGTCTTTTACGGTCCTCCATAAGGACCACCACGACCTCCTCGGGGCCGGTCCGGGCGAGCTCCTTTATGGTGGCGGAGTCCGTAGCCGGGTTCAGGGCCGCCATGACCAGCACCGGGTCTTCCTCGCGGTTCATGGCGACTATGCTCTTTATCACAAGGGGGTCGAGGGGGCCTTCGAGGGCGGTGACCAGGTCCGCGGCCTCAAACCCGGCGAGGGTCACGCGGGCCGAGGCCGCCACCTCCCGCTCCTTGTCATGGGCGAGTACGACGAGGACCGTAACCCTGTCGCCCGGGCCCAGGGCGTTGAACTCGGCGTTGCCCCCCCCGGCGACCTCGAGCCGCATGGCGACCGTGGCCTGGGGCGGCAGGTACTGAAGGAGTCCCTTGCGGATCTTCATTACTGGCCCTTGCCCCCCCCATGGCCGGAGGCGCGGGCGGGGCCCTCCTCCATTATCTTCTGGCCGAGATAGGTGGGGACCTCCTCGTAGTGGGAAAACTCCATGGTGAATATGCCCCTGTCGGCGGTCATGCTCCGGAGGTCCGGGGCGTAGGTTATGACCTCGCTCAGGGGCGCGATGGCCTTGATGGTCTGGCTCCCGGCCTGGGGCTCGGCCCCGAGCACCTTCCCGCGCCTCGAGTTCAGGTCTCCTATCACGTCGCCGAGGCAGTCGTCGGGCACGGTTATCTCCATGCTCATGATGGGCTCGAGCAGGACCGGGTCCGCCTGCTCCATGCCCTTGCGGAACCCCATGGAGGCGGCTATCTTGAAGGCGAGCTCAGAGGAGTCCACCGAGTGGTGGGACCCGTCGTACAGGGTGGCCTTCAGGTCGACCACGGGGTAGCCCGCCAGGGTTCCGGCGCCCATCGCCTCCTTTATCCCCTTTTCCACGGCCGGGATGTACTGCCTGGGTATGGCGCCGCCAACGATCCTGTTCTCGAACTCGAAACCCGCGCCCTTGGTCAGAGGGCTCAGCTCGATCCACGTATCGCCGTACTGGCCGTGTCCGCCGGACTGTTTCTTGTACCTTCCCTGCACCCTGACCGAGCGCCTTATGGTCTCCTTGTAGGGGACCCTCGGGGCCTTCAGCTCGACCTCGCAGCCGTACTTGTTCTTGAGCTTCTCGATGCTCACCTCGAGGTGGACCTGCCCCACCCCCGAAAGTATCAGTTCCTTGGTCTCGTCGTCCCGCCTGAAGTCCAGGGCCCTGTCCTCCTCCATGAGCTTGGCCAACGCGGCCGGGGCCTTGTCCTCGTCGTTCTTGGTCCTGGGGTGTATGGCGTAGGAGAGGGCGGCGTTTACCGGGGGCATGGGAGGGAAGACCACCCGGTCCGAGGCGTCCGAGAGCGTATCCCCGGTATGGGTGTCCTTGAACTTGCCCACGGCGACGATGTCCCCGGCCTCGGCGCCGGCCACCTCCTTTATCTTGTCGCCCTCGACAAGGTACAGGTGGGCCACCTTCTCCTTGTGGCCCCTCGAGGCGTTGAGGACCGTGGCCCCTGCCTTGAGCGAGCCGGAGTATATCCGGAACAGCGAGAGCTTTCCCGTGTAGGGGTCGATGACGGTCTTGAAGACGAAGGCCGAGAAGGGGCCGGCCGGGTCCGGGGCCCTCCTGACGGGCTCGCCCGTGGACGGGTCGGTGCCGGCGATGTGGCCCCTGGTGGAGCCCTTGTCAAGCGGCGACGGCAGGCAGAGGTTTACGGCGTCCATGAGGAGGTTCACCCCCTTGTTCGCGTAGGCCGACCCTGCGAAGACCGGGACGAACCTCCTGGTCAGCACCGCTTCCCTCAGGGCCTTTTCGAGCTCCCCGGAGGTAATCTCCTCGCCGTTGAGGTACCTCTCGGTAAGCCCGTCATCCGCCTCTATTATGGTCTCCACCATATCCTCGCGCATCCTGGCGGCCTTTTCGGCCAGCTCCTCGGGCGTCTTGCCGGACGTGAACGCGCCCGACGAGTCGCCCTTATAGGTGAAGGCGGTCATGGAAAGAAGGTCGACCACGCCCTTGAACTCCGGCCCCTCGCCGATGGGCAGGTGCATGGGGAGACCCTTGACGCCGAGGACCTTCTCCATGTCGTCCACGGCCCGGAAAAACCCCGCCCTCTCGCGGTCGAGCTTGTTTACGAAGGCTATCCGGGAGACCTCCTGCTCGTCGGCGTACTTCCATATCCTCTCGGTCTGGACCTTCACGCCGGAGATGCCGGAGAGGATGACCACCGCCCCGCCGGCCACCCGGAGCGCGCCGCGCGTCTCGGTGAGGAAGTTGGTATACCCCGGGGTGTCGAGGAGGTTCACCCTGCAGCCGTCCCAGTCGTAGTGGTGCGCCTTGGCGGAGATGGTGATCTTGCGTTTCTGCTCCTCCGGGTCGGTGTCGAGATGGGAGCTGCCGTCGTCCACCCGGCCGAGCCTCTTCGTGCTCCTGGCGTTGAAGAGCATGGCCTCGGCCAGCGTCGTCTTCCCCGCCCCCCCGTGGGAGATTACACAGACGTTCCTTTTCTTGTCAATGGTGAGTCCCAAGGCGTACCTCCTTGGTTGCGGTTGGGAATTATAGCCGCCTCGTGAAGCGGACAGCCTTATATCTTAAAAAAGCGGTCTACTTCTTTTTCCTGGACATCCCCGGCACGGTCTTCCTGAAGAAGACGCCGAGGAACTTGTTGACCGGGTTCGACCTGTCGAGTACGGGGATTACGGGCCTGCTCCTTATGCCCAGCTCCATCAGCCGCCTCTGTATCTCCCTGTTGCCGGGGTCGAACCTGAGCCCCTTCTTGAGCACCTTTATGGCGCCCTTCTTGTTGCCCGTGGAGAGATAGACGCAGCCGAGGTTGAGGTAGAACTCGCCGCGACAGAACTCCTGTTTTATGGCCCTGGTGCACAGCTCGAGGCCCAGGCCGACATGGCCGCCCCGGAGGGCCTTGCACAGCCCGTAGTAGGACATGTAGGCGGCGTTTGACGTGTCCTCCTTGTAGGCCTTCTCAAAGGCCCGGAGCGCGCGGTCCAGCTTGTCTTCCTTGAGGAAACGCCTTCCCTCTTCAAAGTGTCGGCGAGAGGCTGCGGATGTCATCTCAGTGCCTTCCCTTCCCGTATATTAAGAGGAGACCCTTTAGAGTAAGGGACTCGTCCACAACGCCTATCCTCTCGCTGCCGGCGGCCACGAGCGCCGCCCAGCCGCCTGTGGCCACGACCGTAGCGGCGCGGCCCTCTTCGGCCTCCATCTTCTCGACGACCCTGTCGACGAGGCCCGAAAAGCCGTAATAGAACCCGGAGCGGAGCGCCTCGTCCGTGGAGCGTCCCACGGCCCTCTCGGGCCTTCGGAGCTCTACGGGGTCGAGCCGGGCCGCCTTTTCGACGAGGGCGGCGGTCCCTGTCTCCACCCCCGGGGCTATCGCCCCGCCGAGGTAGTTGCCGTCCCCGTCCACGTAGTCGACCGTAAGGGCCGTGCCGGAATCGACCACTATGACGGGCCCGCCGTATATGGCGTAGGCCGCGGCGGCGGCCACGACCCTGTCGGCGCCCACCTCCGCCGGCTGGTCGGTGAGGACCCCCATTCGGGCCGCGCGGCCCGCGGCCTCTCCGTCGGAGAGCACGAGCGGCGGGGACCCGAAAAGGGCGCGGAGCGCGGCGGAAAAGTCCGCCTCC
Source organism: Thermodesulfobacteriota bacterium (assembly GCA_046754205.1). Lineage (GTDB taxonomy): Bacteria > Desulfobacterota > GWC2-55-46 > GWC2-55-46 > JBHHVK01 > JBHHVK01. Next base: position 7,403 of record JBHHVK010000014.1, on the reverse strand, counting down.
ACCCCCGGGACGACGGAGCAGACCATGGCCGAATCCACGTCGCCGGAGCCCGTGCCCGCCTCGGACAGGACCCCCCCGACGGCCCCGCTCCACCCCTCGGGGCTCGATTCGCCGGAGGTCGCGAGGCTCCGGCGCCAGAGCGGTTCGGCCAGGCCGCCGTCGCCCTCCCCGGCCCGGCCCTTCTCCCGGCCCGTCTCGAAGACCCCGAGGGTTACGGCGGTGTTGCCTATGTCAACGGCTAAGAGCATGCACGCAAGTCAGACCCTTAAGTCAATTCTTGGAAATCTACCCTGATTCCATCTTTGACTTTCTCGTAATAAATAGTCCTCACTAAAATTGCTTCACTCAACGCGCGCATTGTCTTATATGTGGCAGGTTTTATTGAAACTGCAACATCACCTATATACCCATCGATTCCCCTGGACTCATCCGCCGGAGCTGCAAGGCTATAGATGGTATCAAAAAGTTCAGCTCCTTTTCGTAAAATTGCTTCCTGGAATCTCAACCCCACAAAGGTTTTAGTAATTACTAAATCTTTAACCCACTCCTCTACCATTGGTCTGTCAATCTTGTTGATTGCATCCTTAAGCTTTTCTGTCATCAGGAAGACTTTTTCAGTAGCATCCTGAATGGCCGATGGTTTTTTACTTGTATACCAGGCCTCCCATTCATGAAGTGTCTTGCCAGGAAATTCTGTGATCAAGTCGCTCATCTGCCCGACTACTCTGGGTCTTGTCCCCTGCGAATTCTGATTAGCTAAATTCAAAATCTGCGTTACGTATTTTGGAAATACAACACCTTCGATATCAAGATAAGTCCTGATATCCTCGTTTGTAAGCTTTACTCTCATAAGTCGCCTCATCCCGGTTGATTTTATCAACTTCTCCTCTTAGAGCAGAAAATCTTGCCTTAAATTTGTATTCATAGGAATCATCGACATCCACCAAGCCCGACTTTATGCTGTGTAAGTTTATAAAAGTTTTGTTCTGTAGATAGAGGTAGCAGAACAGATTGCCTTTCTCGTCATATTTAATATCATCATATTTAATGAAGACCCTCTGCCCCTTAAGCTTCTTACGTAGAAAATCTATCGCCTTCTTGACCGTGTCCTCTCTGGCCTTAATCCCGATAAGCCTTATTTTCAACCCGTTGTTCAACTCTATGAACTCGGGTGTCACTACTTTACTTACAATAAAATACTCCTCCCGCTCACAAGATGATTTGTCAATTTTAGACCCGAACTTTAATTGTTTAGGATCGATCTTTTTATCGAACTTTACCGGGTCTCTAAAAATGTACGGCAATAAAGAAACCTCTTCGTCAAACTTTACAACCGGCCCTTCCCGTTTAACTATGTCAATAGCGGCGTCTTGAAAGATATCCTTCTGAGTCAAACCTATTTTTTCTTTTATTACATCAGTAAAATCCTCATTAATTTCGTAGCCGATTGAATTCCTTTCAAGCTTTTTGGCAGCCAGTACGGTAGTTCCACTGCCGAGGAAAGGATCCATGACCGTATCCCCGGCGAAGCTGAACATCTTGATAAGACGACGTGGCAGCTCCTCGGGAAACATCGCAAGGTGTTTGTCTTGCTTCTCTCCAGAGAAATTCCAATGCCCTGAAAAGTACTGATTCCATTCTTCCGTCGTCAATCTCGACTTCTCTTTTGCCGTATTGTTCACAACCGGGGCCTTACCATACTTCTTAAAGATCAATATGAACTCATAGTCGATCTTCAGAATCCCATTTCTGGGGTAAGGGAAGGACCCCATGATTGTTGCACCACCTGTGGTATTACAAGTCGTCACCTTTTGCCAGATGATGGCTCCCATATAATCGAATCCTATATTTTCGCAAAATTTAATTATTTCAGTTCTTATGGGGATGACCTTGTATCGTCCGTAATATACCGAGCGTGCGAACTGATCGCCTATGTTTATACAAATACGGCAACCTTTATGCAAAACCCTGTGACATTCTTTCCAAACCAAATTCAGATTATTTATATAATCCTCGTAAGTATCATTGAAGCCTATCTGACCGTCTTTACCGTAATCCTTAAGCTGCCAATATGGGGGGGATGTGATTACAAGGTGCACGGATTCATCCCCTATTTCCTTCATTGAACGGGAATCACCTATTATAATCTTATGAGAAGTCTTCATGGATCAATACTGGTCCGTTTTTTAATGGAGAGGTGTACCGATTAAAAGTAAAAATGCCCTTTACACTTGAGGGCTTACGTCGCCGGAGACCACCCTCTCCACCTCTCCGGCGGGGGTCTTTACGAGCAGAGCCCCCCCCGCGTCTATGCCGAGGCAGATACCTTCTATGGAGCGGCCGAAGACCTCCACGCGCACCGGGCTGCCCTCGGAGCGGAAATACCCCCTCCAGGCCCTGGCCACCGGTTCAAAACCCTCTTTTATGTATGCCTTATACCATCTTTCCAGTCTCGAATAAAGCTCCCGGACGAGTTCGCACCTCGATACCTCGGCCCCCCGCTCGTCCACGAGCGAGGTGGCCCCGGGGCTTACCCCGGCCGGCAGGTCCCCCGCGCGCACATTGACGTTTATCCCCACCCCGATGACCACGAAGTGGACGTGGTCCGGCTCGGAATCCATCTCAAGGAGTATCCCCGCCACCTTCCTCCCCCCGATGAGGATGTCGTTGGGCCACTTCACCACGGGCCTCGTGGGCGAAAACCCGCCTACCGCCTCGGCCACGGCCACGGCCGCGACGAAGGTAAGCTCCCCGGCCCTCCGGGGCGGGATGTCCGGCCGCAGGAGCACGGAGGTATAGACGTTCACCCCCGGCGGAGAGGCCCATCGCCTCCCCATCCTGCCCTTTCCGTCCGTCTGACCGTCGGCGATGACGGCGGTCCCTTCGGGCTCGCCGGCCCTTCCGAGCTCGAAGGCCCGCCTGTTGGTCGAGTCTATCGATTCGAAGAAAAGGAGCCTCGTGCCCACGAACTCCGTCGAAAGGGCGGAAGCCACCTCAATGGCGTTGTAGGGCGGGGGGCCTCCGAGGCGATAGCCCTTCGAGGGGCTCGCCTCGATGGAAAAGCCCGCCCTCCTCAAGGTCTCCACGTGCTTCCACACGGCCGCCCTCGATATTCCGAGGGCGCCGCTCAGGAGCTGGCCCGAGGTGTAACCCGCCCCGGCCCCCTTAAGGAGCCTTATTATCTCCACCTCGCGCGAGGCCTCGCGCACCGCGGCCCCGCTCATCTCCCGGCCACTTCCATGCTTATGTCCACCGAGCGGGCCGAGTGGGTCAGCGCGCCCACGGAGATGAAGTCCACCCCGGGGAGGGCGAACCCCCGGACGGTCTCGAGCGTCACCCCGCCGGAGACCTCCACGAGCGCCTCCGGGTCGCGCCCCTTTATGAGCTCCGCGGCCCTTGCGACCCTGTCGGGGGTCATGTTGTCGAGCATGATGATATCCGCCCCGGAGCCCATGGCCTCTTTCACCTCTCTCAGGTTCGCGGCCTCCACCTCCACGACCGTCTCGGGGCCGAGCCTGGCCCTGACCCTCTCGACGGCCGCGGCTATCCCGCCGGCGGCCTTTATGTGGTTGTCCTTTACCATGACCTGGTCGAAGAGTCCGAACCTGTGGTTCACCCCTCCGCCGGCCGCGACCGCGTATCTTTCGAGCATCCTCATGCAGGGCGTGGTCTTCCGGGTGTCGAGTATCTCCACCCCCGTGCCTTCGACCTCGCCGACGAACCTCCCGGTGAGCGTGGCTATGCCGGAGAGCCTCTGGAGGAAGTTCAGGGCCACCCGCTCGCCCGTAAGCAGGGCGGCGAGCCTTCCCGTGACCGTGGCCAGCGCCCGGCCCTTCCTCACGGCGTCCCCGTCGCGGACGTGGGCCTCGAAGACGGCCTTTCTATCGAGGACCCTGAAGACCTTCTCGGCCACGAAGAGCCCGCCCGCGACCATATGCTCCCGGGCGATTATCCGGCACCGGCCCCGGTCGCCCCTTTCCACCACCGCGCCCGTGGTGACGTCCCCGGCCCCCACGTCCTCGGCGAGCGCCGCCCTTACCAGGGTATCCGTGTACGACCTTATCCCGGGAAATGACGCCGGGCCCCTGAACCCGCCCCGGCCTCGCTCGGCCCGCCTCCCGAGAGCACTCATCCCCTGAGCCCCTTGACCCTCTCGATGCTCTGCTCGATCTTGGTCTTCTTCTCCCTCGAGGACTCGAGCCTCGACCTCTCCTTTTCGACCACCTCGGCCGGCGCCCTGGCGACGAAGTTCTCGTTGGAGAGCTTCTTCTCCACGGCGACGAGGTCACGGACCACCTTGTCGAGCTCCCTGCCGAGCCTCTTTATCTCCGAGTCCACGTCTATGAGCCCCTTCATGGGGACGAAGACCTCAACGCCCCCCACGGCGGCGCCCGCGGCCTCGTCGGCCCACTCCGGGCCGCTTACTATCGATGAGACGGCGTCCGGGGGCGGCTCGCCCGATTCCATGACCCGGAAGCCCCTGACCCTGGCGAGCCGCCGGAGGTACTCTCCCGCCCCCTTGAGCGCTTCGGCGGCCCTCTCGTCTTCGGTAAATACCTCGCAGTCGAGTTCGACCCCGGGGGAGATGTTCATCTCCGTCCTTATGTTCCTCACGGCCCTTATGACCCCCATGGCGACCTCCATCCGCACAGCCTCCTCGGGGAACTCGGGGACCGGGGCGGGGTAAGGGGTGGCCATGATGCTCTTCACCTTTTCCACGGGCAGGTAGCTGTATATCTCCTCGGTGATGAAGGGCATGAAGGGGTGGAGCATCTTGAGGGTGTCGGCGAGCACCCCCACGAGGACCCTCGTGCAGGCGTCCCTGCGCCCGGGGCCGTGCTCGCCCCGGAGGTCCGCCTTGGCGAACTCCACGTACCAGTCGCAGAGCTCGTGCCAGGTGAACCTGTACAGGGCCCTCGCGGCGGAGTCGAACTCGTAGCCCCCGAGGGCCTTCTCCACCTCCCGGACGCAGACCGCGCGGCGGGTGAGTATCCACCTGTCCGCCGTCCCGAGCTCCCCTTCCCCGGGCCAGCCCCCGTCGAAGGAGACGCCGGGCTCCACGTTCATGAGGGTGAACCGGGCCAGGTTCCAGAGCTTATTGGTAAAGTTCCTGTAACCCTCTATGCGGTCCTCGGATATCTTTATGTCGCGCCCCTGGGCGGCGAGCACGGCCAGGGTGAACCTGACGGCGTCCGTGCCGTAGCTGTCCATCATCACGAGCGGGTCTATGACGTTGCCGCTGGACTTGCTCATCTTCCGGCCGTCGGCGTCCCTTATGAGGGCGTGGATGTAGACCTCGCCGAAGGGCGCCTCGTTCATGAACTTGAGCCCCATCATTATCATCCTCGCCACCCAGAAGAAGATGATGTCGAAGCTCGTCGAGAGCACGCTCGTGGGGTAGAACCTCTCGAGGTCGGCGGTCGACTCGGGCCAGCCGAGCGTACTGAAGGGCCAGAGGGAGGACGAGAACCAGGTGTCGAGGACGTCCGGGTCCTGCTCTATCTCCTTGCCGCCGCACCCCTCGCACGCCTCGGGGTCCGTGGCGGCCACGGTAACGTGGCCGCAGTCGGCGCAGTGCCACGCCGGGATCCTGTGGCCCCACCATATCTGGCGTGAGATGCACCAGTCGCGGATGTTGTGCATCCAGTCGAAGTACAGGTTCTCCCAGGTCTTCGGCACGAACCTGACGGCGCCGTCCTCCACGGCCTTTATGGCCGGCCCTGCAAGAGGCTTTATCTTCACGAACCACTGCCTCGAAAGCCTCGGCTCCACCACGGTGGAGCACCTGTAGCAGCTACCGAGCATGAGCTTGTAGTCCTCCACCCTGTCAAGGAGACCCCGGGCGGAGAGCGCCTCCGTGACCTTCTCCCTCGCGGCGAAGCGATCGAGGCCCGCGAACTCGCCCGCGTTCTCGTTCATGGCCCCGTCCACGTCCATGACGTTCACGGCGGGCAGGCCGTGCCTGCCGGCCATGTCGAAGTCGTTGAAGTCGTGGGCCGGGGTGATCTTCACCGCCCCGGTGCCGAACTCCATGCTGACGGTCTCGTCGGCTATTACGGGTATCTCCCTCTCGATGAAGGGAAGGGTTATGGTCTTGCCTATAAAACCCTTGAACCTCGGGTCCCCGGGGTTTACGGCCACGGCCGTGTCCCCGAGCATAGTCTCCGGCCTCGTGGTGGCCACCTTCACCGTGCCAGAGCCGTCGGTCATGGGATATACGAGGTAGTAGAGCTTGCCCTCTGTCTCGTCGAACTGGACCTCGAGGTCTGAAAGCGCCGTGTGGCACCTCGGGCACCAGTTGATGATGTAGTCGCCCCGGTATATGAGCCCCTCACGGTAGAGTGTCGTGAAGACCTCGCGGACCGCGGCCGAAAGGCCTGGGTCCATGGTAAACCTGAGGCGCGTCCAGTCGCAGGTGGCCCCGAGGCGCTTCAACTGGTTGAGTATCGTCCCCCCGGACTCCTCCTTCCACTTCCAGACCCTCTTGATGAACTCCTCACGGCCGAGCTCGTGGCGGCTTATCCCCTCGGCCGCGAGCTGCCTTTCAACCACGTTCTGGGTGGCGATGCCGGCGTGGTCTATGCCGGGCAGCCACAGGACGCTGTAGCCCTTCATGCGCTTGAACCTCGCCAGGATGTCCTGGAGCGTGGTATTGAGGGCGTGGCCGAGATGAAGGGCGCCCGTGATGTTCGGAGGGGGGATGACCATGGAGAAGGTCTCACCCGAGGCCCCCTCCGGAGGGGTTGCGAGCCTCTCGTCTATCCAGAGCCTGGCCCACTTCTCCTCCACGGCCGAAGGCTCGTAAGTCTTGCTGAGCGTCCTCTCTTCCATATCCTGATTACCCGCCATAGATAGTATTATCGGCCCCCGGAGATGTCCGCGGGCCTGAAAGAAACGGTGAAAAACAAAAATATCGGCCTCATTATCTGGCCGATATTAACATATTCAAGCGGAAATATTAAGTTTTTTTAAAGGGGTCCGAATATGGCCGAAGCTACCCACATTGAGCCGCCGCCATGGACGGAAAGCCCCTCCCGGGGCCCAGGGGCCCGCCCCGGACGGTTACGGGACCGGTGGGCGGGAGGCGTGCTCAAGACGGCGCCCTCGCGTCACCTTATCTTGCTGAATGCCTCCCTGACCTTTTCGAGCTCCTTGGATATGAGGTCCTCGGCGAGCTCGGGAACGACCTCCCAGGCTATCTCCTCGACCACCTGACGCGCCACCCTCGAGACTATCTCCTCTATCTTTTCCTTGGGCAGTTCCGTGCCCTCGATCCTTTCCGTTACCACCCTCACGGCCTCTTCCTCGACCCTGCGGGCCGCCTCGGCGGCCACCTCTCCGGCCTGGGACGCCGGCGCTTCTGGCATGACCTCACCGCCGGCAGGCTCGCCGCCGGCAGGCTC
>JBHHVK010000013.1:0-22760 GCA_046754205.1 Thermodesulfobacteriota bacterium | reverse complement strand
GGGGAGCCGTACCTCGACGTGGGGGCGAAGTACCCCGTGGTCTGGTAACCCCAGGAGCCGTAGAAGGGGTGCTCCATGACGGGGAGAAACTCCACGTGGGTAAAACCCATCTCCTTTACGTAATCGGCCAGGAGCGGGGCCGTCTCCCTGTAGGTAATGGGCCGGTTGCCCTCCTCCGGGACCCTCCGCCAGGAGCCGAGGTGGACCTCGTAGATGGAAATCGGCCCGTTGAGGCTGTTGCTCCCGCCCCTCGTTCTCATCCAGCGGGAGTCCCCCCAGTCGTAGTCCCCGCCGCAGACCACCGAGGCCGTCCTCGGCGGCACCTCCCACCGTCTGGCGAAGGGGTCTCCCTTTTCGACCTCGTGGCCGCCGTGCCTCGACCTTATGTGGTACTTGTAGTTCGCGCCCGCCGCGACCCCCGGTATGAAACCCTCCCATATGCCCGACGAGTCGGACCTGACCCTGAGGGGGTGGGTCTTCTTGTCCCAGAAGTTGAAGTCCCCGATTACGCTCACGCTCTCGGCGTTAGGGGCCCAGAGGGCGAAACAGGCGCCCTCGGCGCCCTCGTGGGTCATCAGGTGGCTTCCGAGCTTGTCGTAGAGCCTGAAGTGGCTCCCCTCACGGAAGAGGTATACGTCGTGGTCGGTAAGGCGGCTTACGCCGTATATGACGCCGCCGCCGCCTTCATCCTTTGCGCCGCTCTTGTTACGCCCTTTTTTCATTTTCATGCGTGTCCGCTCATCCCCCTGCCGGAGGTCCCGGCCTGACTATCCTCTATACCACATATCGCCCGGTGAGGCACCATCTTTCTGACGGCGCGGGGGGGGCGGGGGCCCTGAAGGCCGGGGCCCAGGCCGCCGGCCTTGTATTGAGCGCTTGTCTTTTTCGTCTTTTTATTATATCGTCAGATACCGGCCCGGGGACTTGATATTCCGTGGCCGGTTCGGCGGATAATGGGGAAAGCAAAGACAGAGGAAACCAGACTGATACTCGTCACCAACGACGACGGCATCCGCTCGGAAGGGCTCGTGCGGCTAGCCAGGGCCCTCGGCGGTCTCGGCGAGGTCTACGTAGTCGCCCCGGACAGGGAGCAGAGCGCGGCGAGCCACTCGCTTACCCTCCACCGCCCCTTACGGGTCGACCAGACGGGCCCGAGGAGCTACACCGTCGACGGCACCCCCACGGACTGCGTGACCCTCGCCGTCCACGGGATACTCGGGCGCAGGCCCGACCTCGTCGTCTCCGGCGTGAACAGGGGAGGGAACCTCGGAGAGGACGTCCTGTACTCCGGGACCGTCTCGGCCGCCATGGAGGGCACGCTCCTCGGCATACCGTCCATAGCCGTCTCGCTCGTCGCGGCGGAGAGGTTCGACTTCACCGCCGCGGTGCGCTTCTCAAAGACCCTCGCCCGATACGTGCTCAAGAAGGCCCTCCCCGCTGATACGCTCCTGAACGTCAACGTCCCCCAGACGGGTAAGATAAAGGGCTACAGCTTCACCCGCCTCGGCAAGCGTTTTTTCAGCGACGCCATCGTCGAGAAGGTGGACCCGAGGGGCAAGAAGTACTACTGGATAGGCGGCGACATGGAGAAGTGGGAGGGCGGGGAGGACTCGGACTTCTACGCCGTCAGCAAGGGCCGGATATCCATAACGCCTCTGCACCTCGACCTCACGAACCACTCTTCGATCGAGGGGCTCAGGCGCTGGCGCATAAGGTAGGCACGGCCCACAGGGGGGCGACAGAGAGATGCCGCGCGGTTTGAGGGTTAAAAAGGACATATACGAGAGGGCCCGCAGGGAGATGGTGGCCGCGCAGATAGCGGCCAGGGGCATAAGGGACGAGCGGGTCCTCAAGGCCATGGAGACCGTCCCGAGGCATCTGTTCGTGGAAGAGGGGCTCTACGCCCAGGCCTACAGCGACTTCCCTTTACCCATAGGCTGGAAGCAGACCATAAGCCAGCCCTTCATGGTGGCCCTCATGACAGAGGCCATGGGGCTTACGGGCGACGAGCTGGTCCTGGAGATAGGCACGGGCTCCGGCTACCAGACGGCCGTCCTTGCCATGCTCGCCCGGAAGGTCTGCTCCATCGAGAGGATATCCTCCCTCGCGGCCTCCGCGAGAAGGGTCCTCGACGAGCTCCACTGCTCCAACGTGCTCATAAAGGTGGGGGACGGCACGCTCGGCTGGCCGGACCAGGCCCCCTTCGACGCCATAATCGTCACGGCCGCCACCCCGGAGATGCCGCACACGCTGGTCCGGCAGCTCCGCGAGGGCGGACGCATGGTCATACCCGTGGGGGGCGAGACCATGCAGGAGCTCACCAGGGTCACCAGGACCGAGGCGGGTTTCATCACGGAGCCCCTCGGGGGATGCCGCTTCGTAAAGCTCGTCGGCAAACACGGTTTCAAGGAGGAAGACGGGGGGTGATAAAGAGGCTTTATGACTGGGTGCTCTCCTGGGCGCACCGGCCCGGAGGGTCGTGGGCGCTCTTCTTCCTCGCCTTCGCCGAGTCGAGTTTTTTCCCGATCCCTCCGGACGTCCTCCTCATAGCTCTCGCCATCTCGGTGCCGGCCAAGGCCTTCAGGTTCGCCCTCATATCCTCGGTCGGCTCCATCCTCGGCGGCGTGGCGGGCTACTGCATAGGGCTTTACTTCATGGATCTCGTGGGTTACAATATCATCGAGATCTACGGGCTCGCCGACAAGTACGAGTACATCCAGAGCCTGTACCGTGAATACGACGCCTGGGCCGTGGGCCTCGCCGGCTTCACGCCCATCCCCTACAAGGCCTTTACCATCACGGCCGGCGCCTTCGGCATAAACTTCTTCGTCTTCGTCGTCACGTCCGCATTGAGCCGCGCCGCGAGGTTCTTCATCGTCGCCCTGCTCATCTACAGGTACGGCTCCACCATAAGGGACTTCATCGAGAAGTACTTCAACCTTCTCACGCTGCTCTTCGCGGTCCTGCTAATCGGAGGGTTCGTGGTCATAAAGCTTCTTCTTTAGCCATGCGTAAAGCCATCATCGCCGTGGTCGGCGCCGGCCACGCAGACCCGGAGCTCGACCGTCTCGCATCCGAGGTGGGCCGGCTCATAGCCGAAAGCGGGAGCATCCTCCTCAGCGGGGGCCGCGGGGGGGTGATGGAGAGCGCCTCCAGGGGGTGCCGGGAGGCCGGAGGGCTCGCCGTGGGGATACTCCCCGGCACGGACCAGGCCGAGGCCAACCCGTACATCGACGTCCCCATAGCCACGGGCCTCGGGGAGATGAGAAACCTCCTCGTCGTAAGGGCCTCGGACGCGCTCATAGCCGTGGGAGGGGGATACGGGACGCTCTCGGAGATAGCCCTGGCCCACAAGACCGGAAAACCAGTCATCGGGCTCTCCACATGGGAGTTCTCCGAGAAGACTTTAGCCGCCCGCGATCCGGCCGACGCCGTAGGCAAGGCCCTCGGCGCCCTGAAGGCCCCTGGACGCGGCAAGGGGTGAGCCCAACGGGTGCCGCCGATGAGAATCCCGTCCTTCATCGTCCTCGTCGTAACTCTTCTCGTCATCGCCGCCGGGTGCATGGTCCACACCGGCGTGACGCACACCGTCAAGAGGGGCGAGAACCTCTGGCGCATATGCTACACCTACGGCGTGGACATGCAGGAGGTCGCCGAGCTGAACAACATCAGGGACCCGGCCAGGATCAGGGCCGGCAGGAGGCTCTTCATACCCCGGGCCGGGAAGGTGAGGAAGGTCAGGCCGGTCTCTCCGGCTTCGGTCGGCAAGTACCCCACAAAGGTCGTTTACGACCGGGGCAGGTTCAGCTGGCCCATCACCGGGGAGATATCCTCGAACTTCGGCGTGCGCGGCGGCTCCAGGCACGACGGCATAGACATCCGGGCCCCCGAGGGGACCCCCATAAGGGCCGCCGCAGACGGCGTAGTGGTCTACGACGACAAGTACATGAGGGGGTACGGCAGGATAATAATCCTCAAACACCCCGAGGACTTCTTCACCGTTTACGCCCACAACAAGACCAACATGGTGGGCCGCGGGGACAGGGTGAAGAGGGGAACGGTCATAGCCACCGTCGGCCGCAGCGGCAACGCCACGGGGTCTCACCTCCACTTCGAGGTGCGCAGGGGAAAGACCGTGAGAAACCCCCTTTTTTTCTTGCCCTGACCGCTCCTTCTATAGTAAAAGACTGACACGCATCCGGGATGGCGCAGCCTCGTCTTATAAGGTTCCATCAACCTTAAACGAAAGAGGCTATATGGGGAAGCTGAATGGAAGCGCGTTCAGTCGTACCGGTTTCGAAGGGCCCGCCGCCGGCGGCGGGATGAGACCCGCCCAGGGCCCGGCGGCAGACTCTGTAAGGGTCTACTTCAACGGCATCAAGAGGTTCCCGCTCCTCACGTCGAAGCAGGAAAAGGCGCTCTCAAGGCGCATCGTCAGGGGTGACGCCGAGGCCCGCAGGCTCATGATAGAGTCTAACCTCCGGCTCGTCGTGAACATCGCCAAACGCTACACCGGCAGGGGGTTTGCACTCTCGGACCTCATCGAGGAGGGCAACATCGGCCTCATAAAGTCCGTCGAGAGGTTCAGGGCCTCAAAGGGATGCAAGTTCTCCACCTACGCGACCTACTGGATAAAGCAGTCCATCGAGCGGGCCATAGCAAACCAGTCGAACATCATTAGGCTCCCGATACACATAACCGCCGACATGGCGAAGCTCTCGAGGGCCCAGAGGGAGCTCTTGATGGAGCTCGAGAGGGAGCCCGACGCCCTTGAGCTCGCCGAGCGGACGGGCCTCTCGGGCAGGTACGTAAAAAGGCTCAACCGCATAAATACCAGGACCTCCTCGCTCGAAGCAACCCCCTCCGACGGCGCCGGACAGACGCTCCTCGAACGAGTCGAGGACGCCTCCTTCCCGGCCCCCATGGAGATGATATCGAGGGTCCGGATGGCGAAGAGGCTGAGGCGCTGGCTGGCCCGCCTCGACGAGCACGAGTCCACCATCATAAGGCTCAGGTTCGGGCTCGACGTGGAGAAGGGACAGACCCAGACGCTCGAGGCCATAGGCAGGAGGTTCGGGGTTACCCGAGAGAGGGTAAGGCAAATAGAGGTCAGGGCCCTGGGAAAGCTCAGGAAGATATTGGAGGAGAACGGGGAGGATGTCTCCTTCGACTCCGTTTAAAACAGAGGGGGGTAAGCAGAGAAGATGACGGAGCAGTTGAAAGGTTCCATCAGGGACGTGCCGGACTTCCCGAAAAAGGGGATACTCTTCAAGGACATAACCACGCTGTGCAAGGACCCGCTCATGTTCCAGAGGATGGTCGACCTCCTCGGCCACCGCTACATCGAAAAGAGGGTCGACCTCGTCGTGGGCATAGAGGCGCGCGGCTTCATCGTGGGCGCCGCGCTCGCCTACAAGCTCGGGGCCGGGGTGGTCCTCGTGAGAAAACCGGGCAAGCTCCCCCACAAGACCCACAAGGCGAGCTACACCCTCGAGTACGGTGAGGACACCCTCGAGATCCACCAGGACGCCATAAGCGAGGGGCAGAGGGTCGTCATCGCCGACGACCTGCTCGCCACCGGCGGGACCGCCGGCGCCGTGGTGGACCTGGTAAGGCGGATGGGCGGCGAGATAGTCGAGTGCGCCTTCATCGTGGAGCTCGATGAGCTCAATGGCAGAAGCAAGCTCGGGGGCTCAAGCGTATTCTCTCTCTTAAACTTCTGACCACTGGGCCCGGGGGCCGGGGGGGGAGGGGGTAGCGGGGGTAGCGGGGGTAGCGGGGGTAGCGGGGCAGGTGGGGCAGGTGGGGCAGAAGGTGAGCGGGAAGCGGGGAGCGGGGGCGTCAGGGGGTGGATGCGAAATTGCGCGGGGGCAAGTTTGGACCCGTCGCGGCTTAAGGCCGGGGCGGGTTTTTTTGTCCGCGCGGCGCCCGCCTTGACATCCACGGCGCGGAGAAAGTAAACTGTCAACCTTGCAGGCGGAGCAGGGGGACTTATGCTAAAGAAGGTCTTGACGACCGTCGGGGTAGTCGTAGGCGTGGCCGTCGTAGCCTACGTAAGCGCCTTTTTCATCTTTCCCGACGAGCTCATCGAGGATCGCATCGCCCGCTCGGTGAGGGACGGGGCCGGGGTGGAGATAAAGAGCGCCGGCTTCAGGAAGGTCTTCCCCTTCTCCCTCGAGGCCGAGGGGCTGGTGGCCAGCGACCTCGGCGACCCCTCGAAGGTGGTCTATATCAAGAGGCTCAGGATGGGGTTTTCTCCCCTCCACCTCCTGACCGGCAGGGCGCTGGTAAGGCTGAAGGGCGTCGTGGGCAGGGGGGGCTTTGCCGGGACCGCCGTCCTGACCCCCGCGGGGGCGGCGCTCCGGCTCAGGGCCAGGGATATGGACCTGATGGAGCTTTTAAGCCTCTCGAAGACCTACATCGCCGTTACGGGGACGCTCAGCGGCGACGTTGACCTGCGGCTGCCGGCGGCCGGCTGTCCCGAGGGCACGGTGAGCCTCAGGGGCGGCGGCTTCGGTGCCGAGAGCCTCTTTTACATGGGCTTTAACGTGCCCATGGGCAAGGTCACGGGGGCCGGCCTGGAGCTCGAAATGGCCGGGTGCAGGGCACGGATAAAGGGCCTCTGGGTGGACGGAGAGCTGCTTTCCGCACGAGTCGGCGGGGTTGTCACGATGACGAGGCCCATGGAGCGGAGCCCCCTTGACCTGACGCTCGAGCTGACCACCAGGGGCGCTCTCGCCGGGTCGGACACCCTCACGGCCATACTGAAACCCTACCGCAAGTCCGCCAACTTCTACTCCGCGCGCGTAAGGGGGACCCTCGCCGCCCCGGTCATGAGACCCGATTAACCCACCGGAAAAGCCGTTCCCCCCCGCCCCCCGGACCCCTCGCCGTACGGCCCTCGGCTCAGCGCACCACCTGGTTGAGCTCGAAGATGGGCAGGAGTATGGCGAGCACTATGAAGGCCGTCACGAGGCCCATGGCGAGGAGCAGCAGGGGCTCGGCGAGCGAGACCATCCGCTTCAGCCCGGAGTCGAACTCCGCCTCGAGCGAGTCCGCCGCCTTAAGGAGCATCTCGTCGAGGTTTCCGCCCCTCTCTCCCACGCTTATCATGTGGACTACGAGCATAGGCATCCCGGCCTGCCTCCTGAGGCACCCGGAAAGGGACCCGCCCCCGGCGCACTCCTCTCTCGCCGCGCCTATGATGCGGTCGAAGACCGTGTTGCCGAGGGCGGCCCCCGTAAGCTCCAGGGCCTTGATGAGCGGCACGCCGCCCCTGAGGAGGTTGCCGAGGGTCCGGGTCATGTTCAGCACGTGGAAGTTCGTGTAGAGGCGGCCCGCCACGGGCAGCCTTACCATGAGCCGGTCCCGCAGGGACCTGACCCTCGGGTCGTCCCTGTACCTGTTCGCCGCGAAGAGCGCCGCGCCCGCGGCGATGAGCATCACCGGCCACCAGCCCCTCACGAGCCCGGTAATCCATATGAGGAGCACGGTAATCCAGGGCAGCACCGTCTCCGTGTCCTCGAATATCCTCGTTATCTTGGGTATGACGAAGATGAAGAGGAAAGCCAGTACGCCCGCGCCCACGAGGGTCATGAGGATGGGGTAGGTCATAGCGGTCCACAGGTCCCGGACTATCCTCGACCTCGCCTCGAGGTGGTCGGCGAGCCGCGCGAGCACCGCGTCGAGGGACCCGGTGGCCTCCCCGGAGGCGACGAGCCCCCTGTAAAGGGGGCTGAAGACCCCGGGGTACGCCCCGAGCGCCGCGCTGAGCGGGCTCCCGCCGGTCACGTCCTCCTTGACCCTGAGGATTATCGACCTGAGCCGCGGGCCCTCGGTGTTCTCGGCGAGCACCTCGAGGGCCTCGGAGAGCGTCGAGCCGGTGGCGAGGAGCGTGGAGAGCTGGCGGGTGGCGAGGGCTACGGAGTCCCCTTTTATGCCCCTGTAGCCGAGGCGGGCCAACAGGCCCGCGTCGGCCACAGCGGACTCTGTCACCTCGACGGGGAAGAGGCCGCCGGTCTTGAGGCGCTCGGCGGCGTCCCTGGCCCCGGCCGCATCTATGTCGCCGGCGACGGTCTTGCCGGCATTGTTATAGGCCTTGTACCTGAAGGTGGGCATGGGTGGGTTTAATCGCTCCTAAAGGTGTTGCAAATCGTGCACGAAGCCGCCCCCTCAGTCGCTCTCGTCTCTCGTTACCCGCATCACCTCTTCGAGGCTCGTAAGCCCGCCCAGGACCTTACCGAGGCCGTCGGAGAGCATGGTCCTCATCCCTCCGGCCATGGCCGCCCTCTTTATCGACTCGGCGTCCTGGCGCTTGAGTATGAGGTCCCTGAGCGCGGGCGCTATGGTGAGCAGCTCGTATATGCCGGTCCTGCCGCGGTAGCCCGTGTCCTTGCACTTCTCGCACCCGCCGGGGCCCCAGAGCCTGAGCCCCTCGGGGACCTCGCCGGCCGTGGTCCTGAAGAGGCGTGCCTGCCCGGGCGTGGCCTCGCGGGCGACCCTGCATTCCGCGCAGAGCACCCTTACGAGCCTCTGGGCGAGCACCGCCGAGAGCGACGAGGCCACGAGAAAGGGCTCCACGCCCATGTCGACGAGCCTGGTCACGGCCGAGGCCGTGTCGTTGGTGTGGAGGGTGGAGAGCACGAGGTGCCCCGTGAGCGCGGCCTGTATGGCTATCTCAGAGGTCTCACGGTCGCGGATCTCGCCGACCATGATGACGTCCGGGTCCTGGCGGAGTATGCTCCGGAGGCCCGAGGCGAAGGTGAGCCCCACCCTGGGGCTCACCTGCATCTGCCCCACGCCCTTCAGCTGGTACTCTATGGGGTCCTCTATGGTGATGATGTTCCTCGTGGTGGAGTTTATCCTGTTGAGCGCGGCGTAGAGCGTCGTCGTCTTTCCCGAGCCCGTGGGGCCGGTCACCAGCAGTATGCCGGAGTTCCTGGCCAGGAGCTTTTCGAGGGCCTCGACCCCCGAGGGGCCGAGGCCGAGCGAGTCGAGCCCGAGGATGCCCGATTCCCTGTCGAGGAGCCTTAGGACTATCCTCTCGCCGTGGGTGGTCGGTACGATGGAGACCCTCACGTATATGTCCCTGCCGGCCACGAGCAGCCGTATCTTGCCGTCCTGGGGGAGCCTCTTTTCGGCGATGTCGAGGCCCGCGAGGATCTTCACCCGGCTCGCGAGCGCCTCCTGTAGTATCTTCGGGGGCGAGAGCACGGGCCTGAGGACCCCGTCCACGCGGAACCGGACCTCTATCTCGCGCTCGTAGGGCTCTATGTGTATGTCGCTCGCCCGCTCCTTCACCGCCTCGAACAGCAGCGAGTTCAGGAGCTTTATAATAGGCGCCTCGTCCGTGAGGTCAATGAGGTCCTTGGGCTCCTCCCAGACCGTGGCGATGGCCTCGAGGCTCTCTTCGGTGATGTCCTCTACGACCTCCCTCGACGAGCCCGAGAGCCTGTCGTAGAACCTGTTTATGGCCGCGATTATCTGCGATTCGTCGGCGAGCACGGCCCTTACGGGCAGCCCGGTGAGGCGCTCCACCTCGGAGAGCGCGAATATGGCCCGGTGGTCGGCTATCGCCACCACGAGCCTGCCGTCCTTCTTGCCGAGCGGCAGGAGGCGGTTCTTCTTGACGAAGGTGAGGGTCACCTTCTCAAGATAGGCCGGGTCTATGTCCTCGTCCCTTACGGCCTCGATGCGTTCAAGGCCCCGGGGGGCGTCGACGTCAAAGGCGCGGTCACTCATCGGCGCCTCCCTTGCCCGGGGCTTCGGTGGGCGGGCCGTCCCCGGGGGGCGCCATGCCCCTGGGGGGCACCATGCCCTTCTTGCCGGCCTCCCTCTCGAACTCCCCGACCTTCCTCGACCTCACCCTGTCGAGGTCCTGGAAGCTCCCTATGATGTGGGGGGTTATGAAGACCAGGACGTTCGTCTTCTCCGTCTGGTCCTTGTTGAACCTGAAGAGCCATCCGAGCAGAGGGATGCTGCCGAGGAGCGGGACCCTGGTGTCGTTGTTGGTCCGCCTCGTCTGGATGAGGCCGCCGATGACAACGGTCTGATTGTCCTTGACCACAACGGTCGTCTTGGCCGAGCGCTTGGTGGTTATGAGGTCCGAGGCCCCGGCCGTGGTGGTGGGGGCTATGGCGGATATCTCCTGATAGATGTTGAGCTTTACGAAGTTACCCTCGCTTATCTTGGGTTTTATCCGGAGCTTTATGCCCACGTCCTTCCTTTCGATGGACTGGAGCAGCGGCTGGCCCGCCGTGGTGGCCCCCCTCTCTATCTGGCTCAGGAAGGGTACGTTCTGGCCCACCACTATCTCGGCCTCGGAGTTGTCGCTGGTGAGCAGATGCGGCGTGGAGAGGACGTTTATGGCGTCCTTGAACTCCTTGAGGGAGAAGAGTGCGGCGAAGCCTGGGGCCGTGAGGTTGAAGGTAGTGCCGTCGGCCGCTGTCACCGGGACGGTTATGAAGTTGCCGAGCCCGCCGAGGGTAAGCCCGGCGAGGCCGTTTACCACAGACTGTATTGCCGTGGAATCCACGGACCCCACCCCGCCTATGAAAACTGGCTCCCCGCCCTTCTCGGCGGTTATGCGCCACTTGGCCCCGAGCTCGAGGGCCTTGTCTATGGTGACCTCGGTTATCATCGCCTCGACGAAGACCTGCCTGGGCCTGCGGTCGAGCTTTTCTATTACTCCCACGAGGGCCTTGTAGTCCCCGGGGGAGGCCATGATTATGAGGGCGTTGCTCGACTTTTCGGGCGTAATGCTGACCCTGCCCCGGAGCTCCTGCACCGCCGGGCTCTGGCCGGGTGCGCCGGCCACGGCCGGGGGCCTGGTCAGCGCATCGAGCACCTTGGCGAGGTCCTCGGCGTCGGCGTTTTCGAGGTAGTAGACGTTTATCCTCGATGACGCCTCCGGGGGAGGGATGTCGATGAGCCTGATGAAACGCTTGAGGTATTCCCTCTCGTGTTTTGCTCCCGAGAGTATTATGGCGTTGAGCCTGAGGTCCGCGATTATGGTCTCCTTCGAGGCCGTTTTGGCCCCCCCCGCCGTCATGCCGACCCTTGCGGCTTCGGCCTTGAGCACCTGCGAGACCACCTCGGCGCGGGCGTGGCTCAGGTAGACTATGTCTGGCGCCTCCACGTCCGGGGCCTGGTCCACGGAGTCTATTATCTCGATTATCTTGGCGGCGTTGGCGGCCGTGTCGACGACGAGCAGGGCGTTCCTCGAACCGAAGACGGATATCTGCCCGAAGCGGGAGACGAAGGGCTGGACGAAGCTGAAGGCCTCCTGCACGGAGATGAACTTGAGCGGGACGAGCCGGACGATGAAGGATTCCTCGGGGCCCACGGCGCCGGGACCGGTGAGGACGCGGGCCCCGCTCTGGCGCGCGACCGCAAGGGGCACTATCTTCAGGGCGTTGTCCGTGGGGAGTATGGTGTAGTTCTTGAGCTCGAGGGCGGCGGCGAAGAGCCCGAGGGCCTCGTCACTGGTGAGCTTTGCCGGGGCGACTATGGTGACCTTGCCCCTGAGACCCTCGTCGAAGATGAAGTTCCTGCCCGTGATGTCGCTCATGATGCGGACGATGGAGGATATCTCCACGTCCACGAAGTTTATCGTTATCTTCTCGGCCTGCCGCCCGGCCGAGGGCTGCCGCCCGGTTGAGGGCTGCCGACCGGCGGCTCGGGCGGGAGAAAATGACGGGGCGAGCCAGGAGCAGACGAGCAGCAGTACGAGCGCAGCGAGCCTTATGTGCCGGTAGTGTGGGTTCATTATTTGGTATGGTTCGAGTCGCCTTGCGTTCTGAGGGCCCGGGAGATGGTGTGAAGGTCCCGGGCGGATACCGGCGCAACCTCATCCCCGCGCGTTCTTCCGGCCGGAAGATGCCGCCGCAGCCTTGGAGGGGCGGCGCCGGACGGTAACTCCTTATACCCCACCGGGCGGATATTTTCCATGCTTATCTTATGTCGTAATGAAAGCTCATGCTCGCGCCGCCGCGCACGACGTCGAGGTCTATGGACCTCTGGCCCTTGAGCGCCGAGAGGACCTGCACGGCCTTTTCCGGCGAGGTTATCTCGTAGCCGTTCACCCTCTTGAGTATGTCGCCGTTTTTGAGCCCCAGGGCGTCGAAGACCCCCCTGGCCCTTATCTCGGTGACCTGAAAGCCCGCCACCGCGCCATTTTCGAGCATGGGGGTGAGCCGGGCGTCCTTCAATACCTGGCCCATGTCCTCGAGGGAGGAGAGCACGGCCTTCTGGTCGAGCTCCCACTGCCTCGCGCCCGTCTTGCGCGCGTATTTGAGCGTGGCCCCGGAGGGGGCGACCGCGGCCCGGTCCGCGGGCGCACGTACGCCGGCGCCGGGGTACAGAGGCGGCGCAGGGGGTATCACGACATCGGGCAACCTCAGGGGATAGGTCCTGGTGCCGTAGCGTATCAGCACGGAGTTACGGGTTATGCTATCGAGGGTGCCTGCGTCGAAGACGGTCTCACCCTCCTTGAAGGGCCGCTGGAGGTTCTGGTCCGTCCTCTCTATGACGGCGAAGCTGACCGGGCCCACGTATGTCCCGAGGAGCCTCAGGCCCTTCAGGACCGCGGCCGCCTCGGCCCGCGGGACCACGACGGGGGCCGTGGCAGAGGCCACTGGGCTGAACGTCCTCGTCGGTGAGGGGAAGAGGGACGCCTCTATAATCGGGGCGTAGGAGGTAATTTCAGGGGCGGTGCGGCGGGGGGCGGGCCCGGCGGAAAGGGGCGCGGCCACATCCTGCGAGCCCCCGAGGACCATGTAGTCCTTCGTCAGCATAAGGGCCGCCGGCACGAGCGCGAGCGCGAGTATTATGTTAAGGATGTTTAGGCGTCTCGGCGTGGCGTCCTTGAGTCCGTTCATCAGTTTGTCCGAGGGTTGAAGATGCCGGTGCGACAAGGCGACGGCTGGCGCTTCGGGAAAAGTCCCCGCTGGACGGCCGCCAGGCCGCCGGCGGATGCCTTCATATAAGACACCGGAAATTCTATCAAAAACAGGCGTTTTTTCAAGACAAATAATTATTTATATATTGCCACGTTCCGTGATTTTTGCTATAACTTATCTCCATGAGAAGAAGTCGCCAGTCAGGGTTCACGCTCCTGGAGCTGATGGTCGTAATCGTCATCCTCGGCATCCTCGCCGCCGTGGTGGCCCCGCGCCTGATAGGCAGGACCGATGAGGCCAAGGTCACCGAGGCGAAGGTCCAGCTTAAGAACCTCGAGACCGCGCTCAAGCTCTACAAGCTCGACAACGGTACATATCCATCGACCGCCCAGGGGCTCGATGCCCTCGTGGAGAAGCCCGCCACGGGAAAGATACCCGGCAAATGGCGCAAGGGCGGGTATATGGAAAAGAGCAGGATCCCCGGCGACCCCTGGGGCAACCCCTATATCTACGTATCCCCGGGACTCCATGGAGACTACGACATCCTGACCTACGGGGCCGACGGGGCAAGGGGCGGGGAGGGGTTTGACAGGGATATCGGGAGCTGGGATATCGACTGACTCGTATCGCGCAGTGGGGACCGGCCCCCCCGGCCCCTTCCCGGCGCTACCGGTCCCATCCGGCCCCCGCCGCCCCTCACTTTGTGTCTCTTCCATGCCACTACAGAGCACCTTTTACAACGGCCCCGCAGAGGGCAGGGGCGCCTTGAGCGGGACTTCGGGCTTTACCTATCTCGAGCTCATCGCGGTAATAGTCATCATCGGCGGGCTCATGGCGCTCGTCGCCCCGAGGTTCGCCGGAACGGGCCGCACTTACCTCAGGACCGATGCCCGAAGGCTCGCCACCCTCACAAGATACGTATACGAGGCGACCGCGACGAAGAGGTTGTCCTACAGGCTCAGGTTCGACCTCGACGGCGGCTCCGTGTCCCTGGCGGCCTCGGCCGGCGGAGGAGAGTTCGTGCCCGAGGCCGACCCGGTCCTCCGCCGCCTGAAGCTCCGCCGCGGGGTGGAGCTGGCGGACATAGTGGTCCCCGGGCCCGGCAAGGTCACCTCCGGCGAGGTGGACGTCTTTTTCGCGCCCTCCGGTCCCGTGGACCCCTTCGTGGTGCACCTTAGCTACGGCGCCGATGTCAAGACCCTGGACTTCAACCCCTATTCCGGCCGCGTCAGGGTCAGGGACGGGTACCTGTGACGTGACAAGAGGGTTTCCTCAAAAAGATGGCGGCTTTACGCTGCTCGAAGTGATGATAGCCCTCGCCGTGCTCGCCGGCGTGGTGGTTACGGTGCTCTCCACCCTCAACTACCACCTCGGCGTGGCATCCCGGAGCTCGGACCTGGTCACCGCCTCCATCCTCGGCAGGACCAAGACCGAGGAGGTAGCCCTTTTCGGCCTGCCGACCCCTGGCGAGGGGGGCTTCGACGGGGAGGCTGGGGTGGCGGGGGGGGCGGGGGTGAGAGGCGTGGGCGGGCTTGAGAGGTTCAGGTGGAAGGTCACGCCTGAAAAGACCGAGATCGAGGGGCTGACCAGGGTGGGCGTAAGGGTCTTCTGGGACAATGACAGAGAGGTATCTTTCACATCCTTCCGCCGCTGAGGGCTGCAGCCCGGCCGAGGGCCGCCGCCCGGCCGAGGGCCGCCGCCCGGCCGAGGGCGGGTTCACCCTGGTGGAGCTGCTCGTGGGCGTGGCCCTCGGCGCGCTCCTCCTTACGGCCCTCTACGCGACCTTCTTCGGCGTCATGCGCGCCGGTTCGTCCGCAGAGGGGCAGCTCGACCGCAGGATCGAGGCGGGCCGGTTCCTCGACGCCATAAGCCGCGACATACATTCGGCCTACTTCGAGCCCGGCTCGGCCGTTACGGCCTTCTCCGGGGCCCGGACCGGGATGAACTCCACCCTTACCATGAGCGCCTTTTCGAGGGCCTTTTTCGTGGACGGCGCCCCGGCAACCGACCTCCGCACCGTCCTATACTCCGTGGACGAGACCCCCGGGGGGGCGAGCCTGGTAAGGGATGCATGGAACCCCTATACGGCGGAGAAGACCCGGGTGGTGCTCGTCGAAGGCGTCGACGGCTTTGAGGTGAGTTTTTACGATTCCGGCAGGTGGACGAAGGCATGGGAGGCGTCCCTCGAGGCGAGGCTGCCCGAGGCGGTAAGGGTGACGGTCAGGCTCGACGAGGGCGAGAGCTTTACCTCGCTTGCCCGGACGATGATAAGGCAGTAGATTAACTTTTTAGTGCAATTATGCGCGATATAAAGAGAAAAATAGGGGACGAACGCGGCTTCGCCCTCGTGGTGACCCTCCTCGTGACCGCCATTCTCGTGGCCGTGGTCGTCGAGTTCTCCTACTCGGTCTACGTATCGACCGCCCGCGCCGCGAACTTCTCCGAGGGCCAGCGCGCCGCGGTCCTCGCGGCCAACGGGGTGGAGCTCGCGGGCACGGCCATTCAGCTTTTGCAGAAGGATAACCCCTACATGGTGATGGGCCCCGAAGGGCTCGTATTTTCCCGGAGAGAGGGGGAGTTGAGCGTCGAGCTGAGGGTCATCGACGAGAGGGCCAGGGTCTCCACCGACGTCGTCTACCCCGCCACGGGGGTGAAGGTTGACCGCGTCTACGACACCTACCTGAGGCTCATCGGGAACCTCGACCTTGACGATGGTCTCGTGGATATGCTTGCCGACTGGATAGACTCGGATGGGGAGCCAAGGCTCCACGGCGCCGAAGCGGCCGACTATTACCAGAGGCTTCCGAGGCCCTATGAGCCCGGCAACGGGCCGCTCGCGAGCTTCGAGGAGCTCGGCATGGTCAGGGGTTATACGCGCGATACGCTCGAAAAACTCCGCCCCTATGTCTCGCCATACAACAGGTCCGGGCTGGTGAACATCAACACCGCCCCAAAGGAGGTGATAATGGCTCTCGACCCGGACATAACCCCGGACATGGCGGACGGGCTCATCACGCGCAGGAAATCGGCCCCCTTCCTGGACCGGTCCGAGGTGATGAGCGTCGCGGGGTTCGGCACCGTCGGGTTCAACCTCCAGGACAAAATAGTTGTCACCAGCGACGTTTTCAGGGTATATTCCAGGGCGACCGTGGGGGAGACGACGAGGGTGGTCGAGGCCGTGGTGAGGCCAGGCCAGGGGATACTCTACTGGAGGGAGTCGTGACCCGGCGGCGGGAAAGGGCGCCCTCGCGGCCCGATGCCGCTTCTTAGGGAATAGCTTTAACTTATGGGAAAACCTTTACTTTTGATAGACATAGGCGAAGGCGCCGTAGCCGCGGCGCTCGCAGTGCCCGGCCATGACGGGCCAGAGGACTTCGCCGCCGAGGCCATAACCCGGGGAGGGGGGCTCGATGCCGCCCTGAGGGGCGTGGTCGCCTCTGTTGCCGGCAGGCGCGGGGTCGATGCGATCCCCGGCGACGTGGAGGACGTCTACGTCGCCATCCACCCCGGCTACCTCCACCTGAGGGTGGTGGAGGTCCCCTTCCGCGAGAGGCGGAAGGTCCGGGAGGTGCTCGCCTTCGAGCTCGCCGGCACTCTCTCCGTGGACGTAGCCGACCTTGTCCTCGACTCCGTCCCCCTCGGGCCGTCGGGCGCGGCCGGGGGCGAGGGGGGCAGGGGGGGGGCCGCGGCGCGCAGGACCCTCGCGGTGGCGATTGAAAAGAGTTTTCTTGGGGACCTCCTCGACGTCCTCGGCTCCCTCGGTCTCGACCCGGTCTGGGTGGGCCCGGCGCTCTTCATGGCCCCTTCCTTCGAGGCGGCCCTCAGCCGGGCGGCGGCCCTCAGCCAAGCGGCGGCCCTCAGCCAGGCGGCGGCCCTCAGCCAGGCGGCGGCCCTTTCCGGCGACGGGACGCACGGCGGGGTCAGGGCCTTTGTCACCGAGGACTTCATCTCCGTCACCTCGGATGGCTCGCCGATTCTCTTCAACTACTTCAAGGGCGCCGAGGGGCTCGCCCTCTCGCTCGCCTATCTGGGCTCGGAGGGGGCGCCCATACAAAAGGTCCGTTCCCTCGGTTTCGACCGGGCCTCCCTTGCGGGGCTCCTTCCCGGGGTGGAGGTCGAGGAGGTGCGGCTCCCCGGAGGACTTCCCCCCGGGGCGGCGGGCATCGCCGTCCTCTGGCACGGGGTGACGACCGGGGCCGTGAAGGACGCCATAAACCTGAGGAGCGGGGAGTTCGCCTACACCAGGGAGGCCCGGAAGGCGAGGAGGAAGCTCGCCTTGACGGCCGCACTGGCCGTCGGCCTGCTCGTCATCGTCTCCGGCGACTTATCGGTGAGATACCGGGCGCTCGCCGGGGATATCGCCTCCTACGACAGGGCCATGGAGGCCGCTTACCGTGGACTCTTCCCCGGCGAGACGGTGCGGGGCGACGCCCTGTACGCCCTCGAGGCGAAGGCCAGGGAGCTCGAAGGGGAGGCCGGCGCGGTGATGGGCGGCATCTCGCCGCTCGAAGTCATGAAGGCCATCGCCGTGGTCTCGGACATGGCCCCGGACCTCGGTGTGCGCCTTACGGAGCTCAGCATGGCCGGGGGCAAGGTAAACGCAAAGGGGAGCGCTTCTTCCTTTGAGGCGGCCAACCGCTTCAGGGAGCTCCTCGCCGGGCAGGGCCCCTTCAGCGGCGTGGCCCTCTCGGACGTAAAGAAGCGGCCCGCCGGGGGGGCCGCCTTCAGCCTGACCATAGAGGTTGGATGAAAGACTTGTCTATAGGGAATTTGTCTTTAGGGAGTATCGACAGGAGGAGGGCCGCGCCGATCGTCCTTGTCGTGGTTGTCGCGGCGGCCGTCATCTTAGGCTTCTGGATCGCCGCCGGCAGGCTCCATGCCCTCGAGCGGCGGGTGGAGTCGCGAAGGGCCGACCTCGAGAGGTTCAACGCCCTCGGTGCCGAGTATCGGCTCAAACGGGCCGCGGTTGAAGAGGTCTCGAAGCGCGCCTACGCTCCGGGGGGAGCGGGGGAGGGGGCGATAGCCGCCATGGAGGAGATCGCGAGGACCGTGGGCGCGTCCGGCGGCCTGACCTCCATAAAGCCGCTCGGAGGGAGGACGACCAGCGGGTATACGGAAAAGGACTTCGAGGTGAAGCTCGAAAGGGTGGACCTCAATCAGGTGGTGAACCTTCTGTACCTGACCGAAAACTCGAGGACGCTGCTTGTTATAAAGGAGTTCTCCATGAAAGACCGCTTCGACGAACCGGAGCTGCTCGACATAACTCTAAAGATCACCCACGTAACAAAAGCCCCCGTTTCCTGAGGCGGGGTAAGGGGTTTCGCAACCGGCCCCGGCTTTGCCACCGCTGACCGCCGAGCCCCACAGCACCCGGCCCCCTCAGCCCCCGTCAGGCTCAGGCGCTCGCCGCGGCTTTTTCCCTCCTCAGCACCCCCCCCGGCCTTACTTGAGCTCCGAGAGCACCTGCCGGGCCTGTTCCGAGCCCGGGAAGGTCCCGTCTATCTCAAGGGCCCTGGATAGCTCCTGCCTCGCCGCACCTGCGTTGCCCTTTTTGAAGTAGGCCATTCCGAGGTGGTAGTGTATCACCGGGTTGCCGGGGAGCTTTTCGGAGCTGAACCTGAGCTGCGTGATGGCCTTCAGGTAGGCGTTTTTCTTGTAGTATATCCAGCCGAGGGTGTCGGCTACGTTGGGGTCGTCCGGAAGCCTGCCCTTGGCGGTCTCCGCCAGGTCGAGGGCCACGTCGATGTTCCCGCCCCCTTCGGCGTAGAGCCAGGCGAGGTTGTTGGCGGCCGGGGCGAACTTCGGGTCCCTGTCGAGGACCTTCTTGTAGTAGTCGATGGCAGAGGCGTTGTCCCCCATGGTCTCGTGCAGGACGCCGAGCATCATGAGCGGCGTCAGGGAGGCGGGGTCCAGGTCCAGCGCCTTCTTGTACTTGCCCATGGAGTCTTCGAAGTTGCCCCTTCGGGCGTAGACGCTGCCGAGGTCGTTGTAGGCCCCGACGAGGTCCTTCTTGAGGCTTATCGCCTTTAAGAGGGCCTTCTCGGCCTCTTTATCGTTCCTGGTCATTACGTATATGCGGCCGAGGAGGTGATACATGTGGGGGTTGTCCGGGTACTTTTCAATCTGCGCCTTTACCCTCTCGACCGCCTTGTCCGGCCTCTTCATGGAGAGGTGCACGGCGGTAATCATACCGAGGACGTCGGTGAGCTCCGGGGCCAGGGCAAGGGCCTTCTCATAGTGCCTGAGGGCCGCCGGGTTGTTCCTTTCGGCCTGGTAGGCGAGGCCGAGCCTGGCGTAGCCGGCTGGGTTGTCGGGCGCGCCCTTTACGACCTTCTCGAAATAGGCCCTCGCTTCCGAGGGCCTGTTCTGCTGTAGCCTGGCGTCGCCGGCGACGAGGTTGGCCGCCGGGTAGTCCGGGTAAACGGCGAGCGCCTTTGATGCCTCTTCCACGGCGAGCTTGAGGTTCCTGGTGGCGAGATAGACAGTTGCGAGCGCCACCCTGGCCTTCACGTCCCCGGGGGCGAGCTTCACCGCCTCGTTGAGCTCGCTCTTGGCCATCTGGATGTTCCCGGTGGACTGGTAGGCTATGCCGAGGTAGAGGCGGGAGCGGGGGAACGCCGGGTTCTTCTGTACCGAAGACTGGAGGTCCTTCTTGCCCTGCTCGAAGCGGCCGCCCATGAGGTGCGCCCTC
This sequence comes from Thermodesulfobacteriota bacterium, assembly GCA_046754205.1. GTDB lineage: Bacteria > Desulfobacterota > GWC2-55-46 > GWC2-55-46 > JBHHVK01 > JBHHVK01. Next base: position 3,170 of record JBHHVK010000013.1, on the reverse strand, counting down.
CCTTTGAGGTAGAGGACGAAGAAGTCGCCGGGCTCGCGGCCGGCAAGGTTCTCTATGTGGGCCGCCGCCTCGTCGGGCCTGTTCTCGTCGAGGAGGACTTCGGCGAGCCGTTTCCTGACAAGCGGGTCGTCATTCGTGGCCTCAAGCCCCGCGGCGAGCGCGGCGTGGGCCTTCTCGACCTCGCCGCCCGAGAGGAGAAACTCCGTCATGATGAGGTGTACCTTGGCCTCCCCGGGCTTGAGGTCTATGGCCCTCTGGTAGGCCCTCTCCGCCTCTTCCCTGTCTCCGGTAGCCGCGTAGAAGTTGCCGAGAACGAGGAGCGCGTCCTCGCTCTCCGGGTTGAGCTCCACCGTCTCCTTCAGTATCTTCAGCGACTCGTCGCGCCTGCCCGTGTTCAGGTAGAGGTTCGACAGCGCCACCCTCGGCTCCATGGCCCCGGGCTTGAGCTTCATGGCCGAGCCGTAGGCCTCTTCCGCCTTCTTGAAGTCCCGGCCGGCGATGAATATCCCGGCGGCGGCCATGTAGGGCTTTATGGTCTCCGGACCCCTGGCCAAAAGGCCCTCTATAATGGGCACGGCCTCCTCGAACTTCCCACGGCCGGCAAGCGCGGTGGCCTGGAGCACGACCCCGTCAGTGTTGTCCGGCTCAAGGGCGAGGACCCTGTCGGCCTTCTCCCCGGCCTTTTCGTACTCCTTGGACAGCAGGTACATCTCCCCGATCTTGAGATGGGCGCTTGCGAGGTCATCTTTAAGCTCAACGGCCTTGCCGAGCTCTCTGAAGGCGAGCTGAAGGCTTGAGAAGTCGCCGATATCGAGGTAGGCGAGGGCGAGGTTGTAGTGCCCCCGCCAGTCATTCGGGACGAGCTGCACCACGTTCCTGAACTCGATGGATGCCTCCCTGGGCTTGGAGGCATCCATGTATTGACGCCCCTTCTCGAGGTGTCCCGCGGCCTTCTCCTCCGGGTTTGACGTGCAGCCTGCCGTAAAAGAGAGTGCCATCAGGAGTATCGCGAGGCCGAGGACGGCCTTTCTGAGTCCGAATGATGTGAGCATTTCAATCCCCTTCTGTCTTTGGCGCGTCACTATATGGCGTGCCGGGATTATATTAAATCCTCCCGTGGGTGTCAATTTATTAAGGCAGGGGTGCGCGCGCGGACGTCCGTGGAGGACCGTCACGGGTGGTGTTGAAAGGTTGACGGTTTCGGCGGGCGGGGTTTGTATAAAAATTTTACACAGGCTTTTTCGCCGATTCAGACGATAACCTATTGAAATATCATAAGAAAAATCGCATAGGCCGCATTCCCCCCTCTCCTGCGCCGATGCATTTGTCAAGATTTCTTACAGCTACCCGATGGAGGAACCTCCCTGGTCCCTTGTAGATGAAAAAAACCCTTAAAAATTAATAAGTTACAGCTGGGCTATTCGCGGCCCCGTTGGCACCCTTATTGCAAGAATATATTGCAGTAACAAAGGTTGCTTTCTTTTAACGAGTGAGGCCTATATAATGGGTAGGAAGTTCAAGACACTCTCCGGTGCTCTCTCCATAACGTTCCTTCTCGCGCTCGCCCCGGTCCCGGCCATGGCGCTGCCGACCTTCCAGACCTACATCAGCGGAGCCACCGCAGGCTCCCTCGGCGCCGACCAGCACAGCTGGTTCTACAACACCGGCTCATCCGGCTCTTTCAACCTCTTCGTCGTAGGCGCCTACGAACCCAACGCCCTGAGCCTTACCGGCGTAACGCTCCTGGTATCCGTGCCAGAGGGAGAACGGGGGTCGGTATCCTTTTCCACTGCCGACGAGCAACCCATCCTCCTGACCCGGACGGGGCAGGGTAGCTCCACCTTTACAAACCCCGCCGCCGACGCGGACATATCCGTCCTTACGGGCGTGGCCGGGGCCTCCGGCTACTCCACGACGAACTTTTCCCCAAGCGGCTTCAACGCCAACAATCACTATCCGCTGAAAGACGGCGTATCGGACTTCCTCCTCTTTGACCTGGGGAGCTTCACCAACACCGAGGGCCCCCTAAACGACTACAACGCCAAAAGCGGTGTGATAACCCCGACGAGCGCCACTGGCGAGCAGAAGGAGTTCAACGTCTCCATAACCGGCTTCTCCTGGGCCCACTTCGACGTCTTCGGCCTTGAAAGCGAGCTTCACGGCAATCACAGGGTCCGGACGTCCTGGGAATGGGAGATGAACTCCGGGTCCCATGACGCGACCGCGGTGGTCCCTGAGCCGGCCACACTGACGCTTCTCGGCTCGGGCGCGGCCTTCCTTTGGGCCATGGGCAGAAGAAGGCGGCCCCGGTCCGGGGCATAACGTAACGGAAGGGTTTTAATTCGCTGAAAACTGTGCTACCATCGTCGCGGTATCCATGACACCAGCGCTCTATTGGTCCTTAACGGAAAAGCTCGAGGCTGACGGAGATGACGAACATATTCTGTCCTAGATGCCAGATGAGGTTCGGCACCACCATGACCGTCGGCGAGATCGACTGCCCCTACTGCGGTTTCGGGTTCAACGTGGTCGAGCCCGAGGGGCGCGGTGAGAGGAGGACCACCATAGAGAGGGCCTGCGGCCTGAGCAAGGGGGATGTGAGCCTCCCGGCCAGGACCGTCAACATATCCAGGTCAGGGATATGCGTAACCCTTGCGGGTCCGGCCCAGATAGTGGAGGACGACCGCGTGCGCGTTACGGTCAAGGACTTCGACCTCGACACCTATGCCAGCGTCGTCTGGGTCAGGTCCGTGGACCGCGGCACAAGAAACGCCGGCCTCAGCTTCGGCTGAAGGACCGGCGTGAATTCGGCCCCCCGGACGCGTGCGCGTCCCGGGGGCTTTTTTTTGTTCCTGAAGGGTTATCCCTTAAGCAGTCGTCTGTGCCACCCCAGCGTCTCCCTGAGCCCCGAGTCTATGTTGAACTCAGGGGCGTAGCCCAGGACGTCCCTCGTCCTCGAAATGTCCGAGAGAGAGTCCCTGACGTCCCCCTTCCTCGCGGGGGCGTGGACCGGGGGGGAGGAAAAACCGGCGGCACTGCTTATCTTCCCGTAGAGCTCGTTTATGGATATCCTCTCCCCGGTGCCGACGTTGAAGAACCCGCCGGCGGCGCCTTCGGCGAAGCAGGCCTTGATGTTGGCCTGGTTGCAGTCGTCGACGAAGGTGAAGTCC
>JBHHVK010000012.1:0-23354 GCA_046754205.1 Thermodesulfobacteriota bacterium | reverse complement strand
ACCTCCACACCCAGATGAAGACCTCCTTCGGCATCATAAACCTCTCCATCGTGGGGGGCCGGCCCAGGGTCCTGCCGCTGCGAAGCCTCCTCGACGAGTTCATAAAGTTCCGCAGGGAGGTCGTTACGCGCAGGACCATCCACGACCTCAACAAGGCCCGCGAAAGGGCCCACGTCCTCGAGGGCCTCAAGATAGCGCTCGACAACCTCGACGCCGTGATAAAACTCATACGCGCCTCGAAGGGCCCCCGGGAGGCGAGGGACGGGCTCGTCGAGAAGTTCAGGCTATCCGTGGTCCAGGCCCAGGCCATACTCGACATGAGGCTCCAGAGGCTTACGGCCCTTGAAAGAGACAAGATAATCGGCGAGCTGAAGGAGGTAAAAAAGCTCATAAAGTCCCTCGAGGAGATACTGGCCAGCGAGGCCCTCCTCATGGACGTGATAGTCGGCGAGTTCAGGGAGATAAGGGAGCGCTACGGCGACGAGCGCAGGACCGAGATAGTCGAGGAGACGAGCGAGATAACCATCGAGGACATCGTCGCCGAGGAGGACATGGTGGTGACCATATCGAGCGGCGGCTACATAAAGCGCAACCCCACGAGCCTTTTCCGGATACAGAGGCGGGGCGGCAAGGGCAAGACCGGGATGAAGCCCAAGGAGGAGGACTTCGTAAGCTCTCTGTTCATCGCCTCCACCCATTCCCACATCCTCTTTTTCACCGACAGGGGCAAGGTCTACTCCCTTAAGGTCTACGACATACCCCAGGCCGGCAGGGCCGCGCGCGGCAAGGCCATCGTGAACATACTCAACGTCGCCGCCGGAGAGAAGATAACCGCCTTCCTGCCGGTAAAGGAGTTCACACCCGGCAGGTACATCGTCATGGCCACCGAGCACGGGATCATAAAGAAGTCCGACCTCATGAGCTTCTCCCACATACGCTCCGGCGGCATCATAGCCGTCAACCTCGACGAGGGCGACAGGCTCATCTCGGCGCGCCTGACCGACGGCGCCAGCGACATCTTCCTCGGCACCCACCTCGGCCAGGCCATTAGATTTTCCGAGAGTGACGTGCGCGAGATGGGCAGACAGGCCCGAGGGGTGAAGGCCATGAAGCTCGGCAAGGGCGATTACCTGGTGAGCATGGAGGTCGTAGAGGAGGGGGCCACCATACTTACCGTCACGGAGCGGGGCTACGGCAAGAGGACCGGCTTTTCGGAATACAAGCGCCAGGGCAGGGGAGGTTCGGGCCTTATAAACATCAAGACTACCGACAGGAACGGGCCGGTGGCGGGCATGGCCAAGGTCACGGACTCGGACGAGCTCATGATATCCACCGACAGGGGCAAGATCATAAGGATAGCCGCGGGCGGGATCTCGGTAATAGGGAGGAGCACCCAGGGCGTCAGGCTCATGGGCATGGACAACGACGAGATGATAACAGGGGTGGCGCTCATCGCCGAGAAGGACGAAGAGGCCCTCGATAGTTAGCCCCCCCTGCCTCCCCCCCGCTTGCCTCCCGGGCCCGCCGAAGGCTTTGAAGGAAGGACCCTTGAAACGTTTTTTGATTTCGGCCCTTGCGGCGGTCGTCCTTTACGGGTGCGGAGCCGACCGCGCCGGCGAACGCTTCAAGACGGCGGAACTCCTGCTCGGGGCCGGCGACTACGCCGGGGCGGTGGCCGAGTACTCGAGGGTAGTAAGGGACTTCCATGACAGCTCCTACGCCCCGGAGAGCCAGTACAAGATAGCCCTTGTCTACAACCGCCATCTCTCCGACGAAAAGCGCGCCATGGACGCCTACTCCACGCTCCTGTACCTCTTCCCTGAAAGCCCCGAGGCGAGGCTCGCCCGCGAGGACATGGCCGGCATATTCTCCGCCAGGGGCGAGCACCTCAAGGCCATAGAAGAGTACGAGAGGCTCGCCGAGGCCTATCCGGCCGACGACGCGAGGCTCAGGTTCGCCACGGCCATGGAGTACTTCAGGATGAACGACTTCCGGCAGGCGAGGATAGAGCTCGCCGGGATCCTGAAGAAATCGCCCCCAGCGGACCTTGTCCCCCGGGTGAAGTACCGGATAGCCTACATCCACTACATCGAGGGGGATACGGAAAAGGCCCTGGAGGCCTTCGACGAGATAGCGCGGGACTGGCCCGACGACCCCCTGGCCGTGGAGGCGCTCCTCGGCAAGGCGAAGGCCCTCGAGGAGGCCGCCAGGCCCCGCGAGGCGCTGGAGATACTGAAGGGGCTGCTCGACCGCTACCCCAACAGGGAGGTGGTGGCCACGAGGATAAAATGGGTGAAAAAGAGGATGACCGAAGGCCCGGGGCCGAAAAGGTAGGGCCGAGGAGAGACGATGGCGGATATGAGCGGTAACGACGGCACAGGCATAGCCGTTCTCGGGGCGGGGAGCTGGGGCACGACGATAGCCGGGCTGCTCGCGGGCAAGGGGCATGACGTGACCCTCTGGGCGCGGGAAGACGAGGTGGCCCGGTCCATAAACGAGGACCATGAAAACGCCCTCTTCCTGCCGGAGGTAAGGCTGCCTGAAAACCTCCGAGCCGCGAGCTCGCTTGCCGAGGCGCTCGGCGCGGCCGGGCGGGGCCGGGGGCCCGGGGTGGTAAGCGTGGTGCCCACCCAGTACCTGAGGTCCGTCATGGACGAGGCCAGGGGGCTCATCGCGCCGGGGTCGCTTGTAATCAGCGCCACCAAGGGGCTGGAGAACGGGACACTGATGCTTCCGAGCGGTATAATCCGCGAGGTCCTCGGCCCGGACGGCTTCGGGGAGATAGCGGTCGTATCGGGGCCGTCATTCGCCAGGGAGGTGGCCCGGGGGCTGCCCGCCGCCGTGAGCGCGGCCTCGGACTCCGCCGCCGCCGCCGACCGGGCGCAGGCGCTGCTGACACAGTCGTACTTCAGGGTCTATACGAACAGGGACGTCACCGGGGTGGAGCTCGGCGGCGCGCTCAAGAACGTCGTGGCCATAGCGGCGGGCATATCCGACGGACTCGAGCTCGGGCTCAACGCCAGGGCCGCGCTCATAACCCGTGGGCTTGCCGAGATGACCAGGCTCGGCGTCAGCCTCGGGGCCGACCCCATGACATTCTCGGGCCTTTCGGGCATGGGCGATCTCGTCCTTACCTGCACGGGGGCGCTTTCGAGGAACTACACCGTGGGGGTCGAGCTCGTCAGGGGCGCTTCCATCGACGAGGTGACCGGGTCCATGAGGATGGTCGCCGAAGGGGTAAAGACCGCGCGCTCCACCCACGACCTCGCCGCCCGCGGCGCGGTGGAGATGCCCATAGCCGAGGCCGTCTACCAGGTGCTCTACGAGTCCAAGCCCCCGGGGGACGCCGTGATGGACCTCATGAAGAGGTCGGTCAAGGGTGAGTAGCGGCCGCGCGACGGCGGCCCCCGGGGCGGAGTTTTCTCTTTAAAAAATCGGCGTTTCGGTTTATACTTACGCCGGTCCTCACACTCCCGCGCGTCTTCCGAAGGGGCCCCGGCACGGCAAGGGGCAACGGAATCCCCGGGGGGGTCCGGGCGCGGCAAAAAGGCCATGGAGTGCGTCCGGGGAAATGTGGAGGTAGGCTCGCAAGACGGGACGGGTTCCCGCGCGGGGGCCTTCGACGGCATGGTTGAGACGATTGAAAAGAGGGTGGAAGAGAACGACAGGCTCTTCGAGCTCGTAAGGAAGAGCAAGGAAGAGTGGGTGGCCACCTTCGACGCCATCCACGACCTCATCAGCATCCACGACCGCGAGTACAGGATACTCAAGGTCAACAAGGCCCTCGCCCGCAAGGTCGGCTCCACCCCCGAGGAGCTGATAGGCAGGAACTACTACGAGCTGCTCTACGGTGAGGGCGGCCCGAGCGCCGCGCTCCTCCACGAGAAGACCTTCGCCACCGGCGAGGTGGTTGACGCCGAATCGGACGACATGGTCATCGGCGGCACCTTCAGGGTCACCACCTTTCCGGTCTTCAACGACCGGGGCGGCGTATGGGCCTGCGTCCACGTCGCCAGGGACATAACCCAGGAAAAGTTGCTGCGCGAGCAGCTCCTCCATTCGGAAAAACTCTCCAGCGTGGGCAAGCTCGTTGCCGGCATAGCCCACGAGCTGAACAACCCGCTGATGGGTATCATGGGCTTTTCCCAGATACTCATGGACATGCCCGGGGACAAGAAGATCGAGGAGGTAAAGGACAAGCTCCAGAAGATCTACCACGAATCGCTCCGCACCGCCAAGATCGTCCAGAACCTCCTGACCTTCGCCCGCGCCAACAGGACCGAGCGCGGCTACCACGACGTAAACGAGATAATCCGCCACACCCTCGAGCTCCGGGAATATTCGCTCAAGGCCAACAACATAGAGGTGGTCCTCGACCTCGACCCCGGGCTCCACAAGACCATGGCGGACCTCTTCCAGCTCCAGCAGGTCTTCATAAACCTCATGAACAACGCCGAGGACGCCATGGTCGCCTCGAAGGGCAGGGGGCGGCTCCACATATCCACCAGGTCCAGGCCCGGAAAGACGGAGATTACCTTCGCGGACACCGGCCCGGGCATACCGAAGGAGATAATACACAAGGTATTCGACCCCTTCTTCACCACCAAGGAAGTCGGCCGCGGCACGGGCCTCGGGCTTTCCATAACGCACGGCATCATAACCGAGCACGGGGGCACGATAGACATCAGGAGCGAGCCCGGCCAGGGGGCAGTCATAACCATAGAGCTGCCCGTAGTCAAGCGCGAGCAGTGGGCCGTCGTCGAGAGGGCCACCGGCGCCGGGCGCCTCGACGAGAGCATCACCGCGGGAAAACGCGTCCTCGTCGTGGACGACGAAAAGAGCGTCAGAGACACCCTGAGCGACATACTCTCCAAGGAGGGCTTTGCCGTTGACACGGCCCGCGAGGGGAGAGAGGCCCTCGACCTCATGGGCAGCCGCAGGTACTCGCTCGTGGTGACGGACATAAAGATGCCCGGGGTGAGCGGCATGGAGCTCTACAGGAGCATCGTCGAAAAGCACCGCTACCTCAAGAACAGGGTGATAATATTCACCGGAGACGTCTTCAGCGAGGACATCTTGGGTTTCCTGAAGGAGACGAAGGTCCCCCACATCCTGAAACCCTTCGAGATGAAAGAGCTCATAGGCCTCATCAAGGAGACCCTCTCCTGACCGGGGGGTGGTGCGCAGGGCGGTGGGAGCGGCCCCGGCGGCCCGGTCATCATTGCCGGCACTGCCCGTGAAGATATCCGTCGTAATACCGGTCCTTAACGAGGTTGCATCCATAGGCCCCATCGTGGCGGGGCTGGCGCCGGAGGCCGAGGTCGTCGTCGTCGACGGCGGAAGCTCCGACGGCACGGCCCGGGAGGCCCGCGCGAGCGGCGCCGTGGTCGTCGAGACCGCCGCCGGAAGGGGGCTCCAGATGGACGCCGGGGCCGAGAGGAGCACGGGAGAGGTCATCCTCTTCCTCCACGCCGACACGCGCCTGCCGCCGGGGTGGCGTAAGGCCGTGGCCGGGGCCCTGGAGGACGAGAAGACCGTGGGCGGGGCCTTCAGGCTCTCAATCGCTTCTCCCGGCGTGGGGTTCAGGGTAATCGAGTCCGTGGCCAACGTCCGGGCCGCGCTCTTCGGCCTCATATACGGCGACCAGGCCATCTTCGCCCGGCGCGACGCCTTTTTCCGCGCCGGGGGGTTCAGGAAACTCCCCTTGATGGAGGATGTCGATTGTGTTAAGAGGTTAAGCGGCGAGGGCAAGGTAAGGCTCCTCGACGAGCGGGTGCTGACCTCCCCGAGGAAGTGGCGGGGGGAGCGGGGGGGGCGGGGGGCCCGGGGGCTGGTTGTAAACACCATCAGAAACTGGTTTATCATTATACTTTACACCATGGGCGTCTCACCCGAGACCCTCTACAGGCTCTACTACGGCGATACTCCGGAGACGAGGGGCGGCAGGGGCGGCAGGGGCGGGGGCCGGCGCTAAAGGGTGTAAGACCGGAAGAATCCAACAGGCGGAAAGGAGGGGGTTATGGAAGCGAGCACCGTTGGCGGCCTATACGATTCACTCAAGGGGACTGTAAGGGCGAAGGGGGACTCCATAGAGCTTCTCGACGAGGCGAGGTTCAGGGCCGAGTCCATAGACGGGCTCATCCATAACGCCGTGCTCGGAGCAGGCGAGGAGGTCCGGGGCGAGGCGCGCCGCATCATCAGGCTCGCCGCCGCCGGGCTCGGCGTAAGGGCGGCCTCCATTCAGGGCCTCTACGACGCCATGGGCAGGGGTGAGGTCTCGGGCTTTACCGTGCCCGCCATCAACATCCGGGGACTGACCTACGACACGGCGCGCGCCGTCTTCAGGTCCGCCGCCAGGGTCGCCGCCGGGGCCTTCATATTCGAGATAGCCAAGTCCGAGATAGGCTACACCGACCAGAGGCCCGCCGAGTACGCCGCGGGCTGCATCGCCGCGGCCATAAAGGAAGGCTACAGGGGGCCGGTATTCATCCAGGGCGACCACTTCCAGGTCAACGCCAAGAATTACGTCACGGACCGGGAAGGCGAGCTTACGAGCCTCAAGGCCCTCATAAAAGAGGCCCTCAACGCGGACTTCCTCAATATAGACATAGACGCCTCCACCACGGTGGACCTCTCCAAGCCCACGGTGGGCGACCAGCAGGCACCGAACTACACCACGACGGCGGAGCTTACCCGGTTCATCCGCGAGAACGAACCGGCCGGGGTCACGGTCTCCGTAGGCGGCGAGATAGGCGAGGTGGGCAAGAAGAATTCCACCGAGGAGGAGCTTCGGGCCTTCATGGACGGGTTCCTCGGCGAGCTGCCCGCTGGCATGACGGGCATAAGCAAGATAAGCATCCAGACCGGGACCTCCCACGGCGGGGTGGCCCTGCCCGACGGTACGATCGCCAAGGTCAAGGTCGACTTCGACACCATCGAGGCCCTGAACCGTGTGGCCAGAGAGGTCTACGGCCTCGGGGGCGTCGTGCAGCACGGCGCTTCGACGCTTCCCGACGATGCCTTCCACCACTTCGTCGAGCGCGGCTGCGCCGAAGTGCACCTCGCCACCGGGTTCCAGAACATGATCTACGACAGCCCCGCCCTGCCCGGCGCGCTCAAGGACGAGATATACAAGTACCTCCGGGTAAACCACGCTGACGAGATGAAGGAGGGGGACACGGACGAGCAGTTCATCTACAAGACCAGGAAGAAGGCCTTCGGCCCCTTCAAGGAGCGGTTCTGGGCCCTCGAACCGGAGAGGAAGGCGCGGATAGGGGCGGAGCTCGAAGAGAGGTTCGACCTGCTCTTCAAGGAGCTCAACTGCGCCGACACCGCGCGGCACGTAACCAAACACGTCGGCTAAGGGGAGGCGGGCCGCTTAAGGGGCCTGAAAAAAAGCCTGAAAGGAGAACGCAAGCTTGATAGTAGCCACACAGCTCCGGGTCGGCTCGACCATAATGCACAACGGAGACCCACACAAGGTCCTCACCAAGAGTCACGTAACTCCCGGCAAGGGCCGCGGCATGGTCCACGCGAAGCTCAGGAACCTCAAGACGGGGGCCACCTTCGACAACAGATTCAGGAGCGATGAGAAGATCGAGCGGGCGCACCTAACCCAGCACGAGATGGAGTACCTCTACAGCGACGGCGACACCTATCACTTCATGAACACCGAGACCTATGAGCAGACTTCGCTTTCGGCCGAGATACTCGGCGAGGACGTGAGCTTTCTCATACCCAACGTGAAGTTCATGGTCGAGTACTACGAGAAGACGCCCGTGGGAGTGGCCCCGCCAAAGGTGGTGGAGCTGAAGGTGGTCGATACGGCCCCCTTCATGAAGGGGGCCACGGCGGCCGCGTCTTACAAGCCTGCGACCCTCGAGACGGGGCTCGTCGTCCAGGTCCCGGGGTTCATCGAGCCGGGCGACGTCATAAGGGTCGATACCGCCGAGAGCAAGTACATCGAGAGGGCGAAGTCCTGACCCACGGGCCGGGTGGAGTCCGCTGAGCCCTGTCCCCTTCCGGGGGCGGGGTTTTTTCGTTCCCGCGGACGGCCATGGGGCGAGGCGGGCAAAGCGCTGTTGCGCCGCCTCCGCCATTCGGGATAAAATAGACGGATGGAGATAGAGGAGAAGATAGAGAAACTTCCCGCCGGGCCCGGGGTCTACCTGATGAAGAACTCCGCCGGAGAGGTCCTCTACATCGGCAAGGCCAAGAACCTCCGCGCCCGGGTGCGCTCCTACTTCCGCGCCACCGGCGACGGCCGGTACGCCGTCCGGTTCCTCGCCACGAGGACCGATGACGTCGACGTCATCGTCACGGCCAACGAGAAGGAGGCGCTCCTCCTCGAGGACACGCTCCTCAAGAAGTACAAGCCCCGCTACAACATACGCCTCAAGGACTCCAAGACCTACGTAAGCGTCAAGATAACCGTCGGCGAAAAATTCCCCCGCCTGGTCATAACCCGCCAGATAAAAAAAGACGGCGCCAGGTACTTCGGGCCCTACGTCTCGGCAAAGGACGTAAGGAAGACGGTGAAGTTCATCAGGCGCATCTTCCCGCTCTGCACGTGCAGCCCATCGGTCTTCAAGCTCATGACGCGCCCCTGCCTCGACTACCAGCTCGGCCTCTGCTCGGCCCCGGCCGTGGGGCTCATCTCCGAGGAGGACTACCGCGAGCTCGTCGACGGCGCGGTGATGTTCCTCGAAGGGAAGAACCGGGCGCTGGTGCGCTCCTTGAAGGCGAAGATGGAGGAGGCCGCGGCCGGGATGGACTTCGAGCGGGCCGCGCGGATAAGGGACCGGGTCTCGGCCATAGAGGGGATGCTCGAGGCCCAGAGGGTCGTGAGCCGGAGGTCCGAGGACCGGGACCTCGTGGGCGTGGCGCGCTCGGGCGGCGTCATCTCCGTCCGGGTCCTACACATCCGCGAGGGGAGGCTCGCCGGGGGCGACGGCTTCTTCTTCGAAGACGCCGGGCTCCCCCTCGGGGAGGTCGCAGGCTCCTTCATAGCGCAGTTCTACAGGGGCGGCAGGTTCGTGCCCGGGGAGGTGATTGTTCCGGCGAGGCCCGAGGACTCGGCCGTCGTGGCCGAGTGGCTCGGCGAGAAGAGGGGCCGCAGGGTGAAGCTCACCGCTCCGACGAGGGGCGAAAAACTAAAACTCCTCAGGATGGCCGAGTCCAACGCCGCCGAGGCCCTGAGCAAGAAGACCTCCGAGAAGACGGCGAAGGCCGGCGTCCTCGAAGAGCTCGCCAGACGCCTCCACCTCGGCCGCACGCCCCGGGTCATCGAGGCCTTCGACATATCGAACATCAGCGGGACGCTTACCGTCGGGGCGATGGTCAACTTCACCGAAGGCGAGCCCCGAAAGGACGGCTACCGTCTCTACAGGGTGAGGACCGTCGAGGGCCCCGACGACTACGCCGCCATGCACGAGGTCCTCTCCCGGAGGTTCAGGGGGGCGGGGACGCCCGGGAAGGCCGCCGGGGACGACGGGAAAGAAGGGGGGGGCATGAAGAGGCTCCCGGACCTGGTGCTCATCGACGGGGGCAAGGGCCAGCTCAACATCGCCCTGGCCGTCATGCGGGACCTCGGCATAACGGGCTTGGAGCTCGCGGCCATCGCCAAGGACAAGCCCGCGGCGGCAAAGGCCCCGCCCGGGAAAAGGCCCGCGGGCAGGGGCGAGAGGGTCTTCAGGCCCAACGTCAAGGACCCGGTGCTCCTCAAGGAGGGGACGAGGGCGGACCTGCTCCTGCGGAGGATAAGGGACGAGGTGCACCGCTTCGCCATAACCTACCACAGGAGGCTCAGGTCCAGGGCCGTGGGCTCCGTCCTCGAAGACATACCGGGCATAGGGGCCGGAAAGTCCAGGGCGCTGCTGAAGCGCTTCGGGAGCATCGACGGCGTGCGCGGCGCGGCCGTGGAAGAGGTTGCCGAGGTCCGGGGCATTACCGAAAAACTCGCCCTGCGGATAAAAGAGGCCCTCGACGAAGAGGGGTGACGCGCCCGCCGGAAATATGGAACGGGACGGCCCGGGCCGTCCCGTCGCCCTTCCCGTCCCTCGATTTTCCTGCAAAAACCTTTACTCGCAGCTCCGCGACGAAGCCACCTGCATCGCGGGCCCCTCGCAGAGCCGGTCGGCGAGGTATCGGGCGTCATCTACGAGTATGGCGGACTTCTCCTTTGCTATATGCTTTCTCGACAACCCCCGGACCTCGTCCATGAAGTCGCCGAGGTAATCCCTCGCCGCCGAACCGTTCCCCATGGAGAGGGCGTCCTCCGCGGCCTCGACCTTCGCGAGCAGCCTCTTGGCCACCCCCCGCCTCCGTATCCAGCGGTTCTCGTGAAAGAGGACCACCTCCTGCTTGAGGCCCTCGGTGCTCATGAGCTTTTCAAAGGCTCCCGCGGGCCCCTCGGGGTCCGCCCTGTAGGTGAAGCGGTAGACGACGCTCTTGCCCCTGTCGATGACGCCGCGGGCGCGGTACTTCATGCTCTCGCCGGGCTCGCCCGGTGAGAGCAGGAAGCGGACGGAATACTCCGTCGGCCCCATGCCCACTACCTCCACCGTGTATTCGCCCTCCACGAGGCCGAACTCGGCAAAGGTCGTGTAAGAGTCCGGCCTATTACCCCCCCGGCCCGGGGCCGGGTCGCGCACCAGCTCGGCCTTCCCCTCAGAGGGGTTCCAGAACCAGGGGCGGTCATAGCCGCCCGTAAGCTCGGCGTGGTAATCATTGGTCCTCGGGTCAAAACCGAGCCTGCGTCCCTCCGGGTCGGTTACGATGAACTCGACGTTCACCCCGCCGCCCGCGGCGTTGGCGGCGATTACCGCGAACTCGTCGCTTATCCCGGGAAACCTGCTCTCACTCTCGACGCTCGCGGGAAAGGCGTAGGCCGCCGCCGCGAGCGCCAACGACAAAAAGACCTTCATCCGCCATGTCTTTGCTGACTTCATCTCCTTAGCTCCCCTGGGAATATATAGGTACGGGGCGTCGCTGCCCCCTTTTCAGGCCCCCTCGAATCTGCTGAAACCATTATCGTCTATTTCGGCGTAAATCTCTGTGATTTGAATCAATATGCGCGATAATTTTCACGGGCCCGCTCCTGCCGCACCCGCCTCGGCCATCCCTCCGCGCCTTCGCCCCTCCCCCCACTTTTAAATTGACGCTTCCCGTGCCTATCTGATAAACTGACATATTAATGGCCCCCTGGCAGCCCACACAAATAACCCTTAGATTTCAACCGCTTTCAGGTATATAGATGTTCGAGAGTTACGTTCAGAGGCTCATACTCCTGGCCCCGCCCATACTCCTGGCGCTGACCTTCCATGAGTGCGCCCACGCGGCGACCGCCAACCGCCTCGGCGACCCCACGGCAAAGATGCTCGGGAGGGTGACGCTCAACCCCCTGAGGCACCTCGACCCCATCGGCACGCTGGCGCTCTTTTTCTCGGGCATGTTCGGCTGGGCCAAGCCCGTGCCCGTAAACCCCCGGAACTTCCGCCACATGTCCCGGGACATGATGTTCGTGGCCCTGGCCGGCCCTCTCTCGAACCTGGTGCTCGCCGCCCTCTCCGCCGTGGTCTACAAGCTCGCCATCCTGGCCGGCCCCATGCTCCTCGTAAGGGCCCCCGGGGTCTTCGAGCCCGTCTTCATAATGATCAAGCTGAGCATCCTCATAAACGTATCGCTCGCCGTCTTCAACCTCATACCGGTGCCCCCCCTTGACGGGAGCAAGGTCCTCGCCCACCTGCTGCCGCCGAGCCAGGCCTTCGCCTTCTCGAGGCTCGAACCCTACGGGTTCATGATCCTCATGGTGCTTATCATCTCCGGGGTGGTCAACACCGTCGTCTCGCCGCTGGTATTCCTCATGGTGGGGGTCCTCACCGGAGGGGTATTCATATGAGCGGGGGGCGCGTGGTGAGCGGCATGAGGCCCACGGGAAAGCTCCACTTCGGCCACTACCACGGGGTGCTCGCCAACTGGCTCAAGCTCCAGGCCGAGTACGACTGTTTCTTCTTCGTCGCCGACTGGCACGCCCTTACGACCGAGTACGCCGACCCGGGGGGGCTGCGCGAGAGCATCCGTGAGATGGCGCTCGACTGGCTCGCCGTGGGGATAGACCCCGAGAGGTCGACCGTCTTTCTCCAGTCCCAGGTCGCCGAGCACGCCGAGCTCCATGTGCTTCTCTCCATGATAACGCCCATCTCCTGGCTCGAGCGCAACCCGACGTACAAGGACATGATCGCGGAGCTCAAGGAAAAGGACCTCCACACCTACGGTTTTCTCGGATACCCGGTCCTGCAGACCGCCGACGTCATAGTCTACAGGGCGGACAAGGTGCCGGTGGGGGCCGACCAGGCCCCGCACATAGAGCTCTCCAGGGAGATAACCCGCAGGTTCAACCACTTCTACGGAGACGTCTTTCCCGAGCCGGCCACCCTCCTGACCGAGTCCCCCAGGGTCCTCGGCACCGACGGCAGGAAGATGAGCAAGTCCTACGGCAACGCCATCTACCTCTCCGACGAGCCGGGCGTGGTCGAAAAGAAGATGCTCACCATGATGACCGACACGGCGCGCAAGAGGAAGACCGACCCGGGCAACCCGGACGTATGCCCGCTCTTCCTCACCTTCCACGCCATCTACTCCGACCCCGAAACCACAGGGTGGGTCCGCGAGGGCTGCACGGGCGCCACCATCGGCTGCATCGAGTGCAAGAAGTCCGTAATCCCCAGGGTCCTCGAGTTCCTCGAGCCCATACAGAGGCGGAGGGCCGAGCTCGAAAAGGACGTCCAGCAGGTCTACCGGATACTCAACCAGGGCGAGGGGCGCGCCGGCGAGGTCGCCCGCAGGACCATGGCCACGGTGCGCCAGGCCATGGGCCTGGTGGAATAAGGCCGCGGGCCTGAAGCCCTCTTCCCGGGTCGCGGCGGCGCGGGGTAATCACGCAACTCACAGGCGGTCTTTTCCCATGGTTTACAAGGTCAAGCTCGATGTCTTCGAGGGCCCCCTCGACCTGCTTCTCCACCTCATAAAGAAGAGCGAGGTGGACATCTACGACATCCCCATGGCCACGGTCACGGAGCAGTACCTCGGCTATATCGACATGATGAAGGAAATGAACCTCGATTTCGCCGGCGAGTTCCTCGTGATGGCCGCCACGCTGGTGCATATAAAGAGCAGGATGCTCCTGCCCGTGGACGAGGAGGCCGCTGGCGAAGAGGAAGTAGCCGACCCCAGGGCCGAGCTCGTCCGCCTGCTCCTCGAATACCAGAGGTACAAGGACGCGGCTGCCGAGCTTTCCGAGAGGAGGCTTCTCGGCCGGGACGTCTTCACCCGCGGGGGGCC
This sequence comes from Thermodesulfobacteriota bacterium, assembly GCA_046754205.1. Taxonomy (GTDB): domain Bacteria; phylum Desulfobacterota; class GWC2-55-46; order GWC2-55-46; family JBHHVK01; genus JBHHVK01. The sequence goes on along the minus strand of JBHHVK010000012.1, from coordinate 10,013 downwards.
GGCCGGGGCCGATGGGCTCGACGAGGGCGTGGGCTTCGTCGGCGTGAGCGTATTCGACCTCATGGAGGCCTTCAGGGAGATACTCAAGAGGGCCCCGAAGGAGTCGGTCTTTGAAATAGCCGCGGAAAGGTTCAAGATAGCCGACAAGATAAACCACATACTCGAAGTACTCGGCTCTTCCCACAGCTCCACCTTCGTAGCCCTCTTTCCCGACGGCGCCCCGAGGGGCGAGATAATAGTCACCTTTCTCGCCGTCCTGGAGCTCGCCAAGCTCCTGCTCATAAAGATACACCAGACCGACGACGGCGTCATAAGGGTCTATGTGCCCGAGCAGGCCGCGGGCGCCGGCCTCGCGGCCCGGGGCCTCGAGGGGCCCGGGGGCGCGGCGGGGTTCGACGAGTACGAGGGGACCCCGGGCGAGGGCACTGAAGGCCGGGGCCGATAAGATACGGGAGAAGATGACCTTATGGACAAGGAGACCCTCAAGCCCATCATAGAGTCGATTATCTTCGCCTCCGAGGAGCCTGTCTCGCTCGAGCGGATCGTCAATATCATCGACGACGCCGAGAGGGCTACGGTCAGGGAGGCCGCCAGAGAGCTCGTGGAGGATTATTCCAGGAGGGAAGGGCTCCGCATCGAGGAGGTGGCGGGCGGCTACCAGTTCAGGACCCCTCCCGAGTACGCGCCCTACCTCCGCAAACTCTTCAAGATAGGGGCCAGGAGGATAAGCAAGGCCGCCATGGAGGCCCTCGCCGTCGTCGCCTACAAGCAGCCCGTAACAAAGGCCGAGGTCGACGCCATAAGGGGGGTCGATTCCGGGGGGGTGCTCGCAAGCCTCCTCGACAAGCGTTTCATAAAGATAGTCGGCAGGAAGGACGTGCCCGGACGCCCGGTGGTATACGCCAGCACGAAGGAGTTCCTTGAGACCTTCGACCTGAAGGACCTCTCCTGCCTGCCGAGCCTCAAGGATATACAGATGATGGAGGAAAGCGATGAGGGGACGGAAGGGCCCGAAGGGGACGCGGGGGACGCGGGGGGCGCGGGGGGCGAAAGCTCCGAAGGGGGCGAGGGCGGCGGCTGGCCCGGAGAGGGGGCGGAAGCCGAAGACCGGGGCCGGCGCGAGGCCGCCGAAGACCGGGACGCCGACGGCCCGGAGCGCGTCCAGGGAAGCCGGGAGGGGACAGACCGGGCGGAAGGCGCAGACGGCGGAGGAGCGCCGGGAGCGGCCGCCGAGGCCGAGAATGCACAGGAGGCCGAAGGCGGCGAAGCCGGCGATGACGCCGAAGGCGGGCGGCCCCGAGAGGCTTCAGAAGATACTGGCGGCGGCGGGGGTGGCATCGAGGCGTAAGGCCGAAGAGCTCATCGCAGAGGGCAGGGTCGTCGTAAACGGCCGGGTAGCGACCGAGCTCGGGACAAAGGCCGACCCGGCAAGAGACAGGATAGAGGTCGACGGCCGGGTCATCTCCACCTCCGGGCCCAAGGTCTACATGCTCCTTAATAAGCCCCGGGGCGTTATATCCGCCCTCTCCGACCCGGGGGGCAGGCCCGTGGTGACCGATCTTCTCAAGAGGCTCCGCACCAGGGTCTTTCCCGTGGGCAGGCTCGACTTCGACGCCGAGGGCGTAATACTGCTGACCAACGACGGCGATCTCTCAAACCGCCTCATCCACCCCACCTTCCGGGTGGCGAAGACCTACCAGGTCAAGGTCAGGGGGGTGCCGGACGCAAAGGATCTCGCAAGGCTCGCGGGCGGGGTCCGGCTCGAGGACGGCAGGACGCTTCCCGCCAGGGCGCACCTGGTGAGGGAGACGAAAGAGAACTCCTGGCTGGAGCTGACCGTCTACGAGGGGAGAAACCATCTCGTAAAGAGGATGTGCGCGGCCGTGGGCCACCCGGTAAGCAAATTGAAGCGGACCGGGTTCGCCGGGCTCACCCCCGGACGGCTCAAGCCCGGCGAGTGGAGGCGCCTTACCGCCAGGGAGGTGGAAAGGCTCAAGGGGGTCGGTGTTGGGGACAGCGATGGTCGGAAGGGAAACCGCAAAGACGCTTGAGAGGTTTTACTCCAGGCTCTACCGGAGCTTCGGCCCCCAGGGCTGGTGGCCCGCCAGGACCCGGTTCGAGGTCATAGCGGGGGCGATACTCACCCAGAACACCGCCTGGACGAACGTGGAGCGCGCCATAAGAAACCTCAGGAAAGGCGCGCTCCTCACACCCGCGGGGATGCACGCCGCGCCCGTCGGCCGGATAGCCGAGCTCATACGCCCGGCAGGCTACTTCAACGTAAAGGCCCGGAGGCTCAAGAACTTTACCTCCCACCTCTTCGACCGCCACGGCGGCAGCCTCACGCGGCTCTTTGGCGCCCCCCCGGACCTGCTCCGGGGCGAGCTCCTCTCCATAAACGGCATAGGCCCGGAGACGGCCGATTCCATCATCCTCTACGCCGCCGCCAGGCCCGAGTTCGTGGTGGACGCCTACACGAAGAGGATACTCGCAAGGCACGGCCTCGTGGACCGGGGGGCCGGGTACGAGGAGCTCAAGGGCCTCTTTATGGAGAACCTCCCGGGGGACGTGGAGATGTTCAACGAGTACCACGCCCTGTTGGTCAGAACGGGGAAGGCATTTTGCAGGACCAGGGAGCCGCGCTGCGCCGAATGCCCCCTGAGGGAGTTTTTATAGGTGAAGGAAAGACGCATAAAGATACTCGACCCGCTCGTGGCAGCAAAGATAGCCGCGGGCGAGGTGGTGGAACGGCCGGCCTCGGTCGTAAAGGAGCTGGTGGAGAACTCCCTTGACGCCGGGGCCTCGACGGTCACCGTCACCCTCGACGAAGGCGGCAGGAGGCTCGTGCGGGTGGCGGACAACGGCCGCGGCATAACCGCCGGGGACGCTCCGCTCGCCTTTTGCCGCAACTCCACGAGTAAGGTCGAAAGCGCCTGGGACCTCGAGAGGATCATGACCCTCGGCTTCAGGGGCGAGGCCCTCTACTCCATAGCCTCGGTGGCGCGCGTGGCGCTCAAGACGAGGAGGGCAGGAGAGGTATCCGGGACATCGGTGGTCGTCGAGGGGGGCTCGGAGCCGGTGGTGTCAGACGCCGGCTGCCCCGAGGGGACGAGCGTGGAGGTGCGCGACCTCTTCTACAACACCCCGGCCCGCATGAAGTTTCTGAGATCTCCCGCCACCGAGTTCGCCAGGTGCGCCGAGGTCGTAAAGGGGCTCGCCCTGGCGAGCCCGGGGGTGCGCTTCAGGCTCGTGCGCCGCAAGCCCTCCGGGGCCGGGGCCGTGGTGCTCGACGCGCCGCCCGCTACGCTCAAGGAGAGGATTTCCCAGGCCCTGGGCGGGGTCAGGCCCGAAGACCTCGTCGAGGTATCGACCGCGCACATCGGGGGCTTTATAGGCAGGCCCGAGACGACCTATTCCAATTCGAGGTCCATCCACCTCTTCGTAAACGGCCGCGCCGTGCGCGATAGAAGCCTGAACCGCGCCATAATCGACGGGTACGGCTCGCTTATCCAGGGCCCCCGGTACCCCTTCGCCGTCCTCGACGTGAGGATACCGCCCGAAGAGGTAGACGTGAACATACACCCGGCCAAGAGCGAGGTGAGGTTCGCGGGCCAGCGCGCCGTATTCGACGCGGTAAAGACCGCCGTAAGGGGCAGCCTCGCCGGGGGGCTGGCGGTCTCCGAGTGGGCCGTCCGTGGGCAGGTCCACCAGGCGCAGGACCCCGCGGCCGGCTATGCCGGCCGTGCCCGGGCCGGGGTCTCCACCGGCGGCCGGCGGGCCGCGCCTGCCGCCCCCCCTCCACTGCTGGCCCCGGCCGGCGGCGCGCCGGAGACGGCCCGCAGCCTCGTCTTCGAACCCGCCGGGGTCAGGAACCCGGAGCTTGGCGGGCTCAAGACCGTCGGCCAGGTCTGGGGGGAATTCCTTATAGCCCAGGGCGCTGACGACGGCGGGGTCTTCTACATCGTCGACCAACACGGCGCCGCCGAGAGGTGCGCCTATGAAAAGCTCCGCAGGGACTATTATTCCAGGGCGGCCCCGGCCCGGCAGATGCTCCTGTTGCCCGAGAGGATAGAGACGGCCGCCGAGGAGGCCGAGGCCGTAAAAGAGGCGCTGGAGTACCTCGACAGGTTCGGCTTCGAGGTCGTCCCCTTCGGCCCTTCGCCGAACCGCTCGGGCGAGACCTTCATGGTCCGCTCCGTGCCGGAGCTGCTCGCCGGCAGGGGCTTCGGCCGCCTCCTCGTGGACCTCGCCGTGGAGCTATCCACCGCCGGAGGCGGCTCCGCGCTGGAGGAGGCGATAGACTCGGCCCTTATGACCATAGCCTGCCACAGCGTGATACGGGGGCCGAGGCCCATGACCGGCGAGGAGGGGGACGCCCTGCTCGCCAGGCTCGCCGATATCGACTTCGCGGCCCACTGCCCCCACGGCAGGCCGGTCGTGAAGAAGTTTACGCGCAGGGAGATAGAAAATATCTTCAAGAGGTGACGGGGATGATATCGAGGAGAGGGTTTCTCGCAGGTGGTATCGTTCTCGGCGGCGCCTTGATGGTTGACAGCTTCGTCGTAGAGCCGAGAAGGATAAAGGTCGAAGACGTTACGATAGGGATAGAGGGTCTCCGCCCCGAGTTCGACGGCTTCACGATATGCCAGGTGACGGACATCCACCACGGCGTTTTCGTCGGCCGGTCCTACGTGGACGAGGTGGTGGACAAGGTCCGCGCCACGGAGCCGGACCTCGTGGCGCTCACCGGGGACTACATCGACGACAGCAGAAGCTACATGGTCCCGGTCATCGAGAGGCTCGCCACCCTCAAGGGCAGGTACGGAACGCTCGCGGTCCTCGGCAACCACGACTACTTCATAGAGTGGCAGTACTCGGCCGACGTCATCAGGTCCCACGGGATAAGACTCCTCCTAAACGAGCACGTGGTCATAGAAAAGGGCGGGGCGCGGCTCTGCATCGGTGGGACGAGGGACTACTTCGAGGACGTCCCCGACGTCCGCAAGACCTTCGAGGGCGCGCCGGCCGGGACGCCGAGGGTGCTCTTGTGCCATCACCCCGACTACGCCGAGTTCCTCCCCCGGGACGTGAGGGTGGACCTCATGCTCTCCGGCCACACCCACGGCGGCCAGATAAGGGTCCCCTTTACCGGTTACGCCCCTGTGGTGCCCTCGCACTTCGGACAGAAGTACGCGGGGGGGCTCGTGAGCCTGCAGGGGAGCAGGGGGCCGGACGGGAGGACCCCCACCAGGGTATACGTCTCAAGGGGCGTGGGCATGGCGCTCATCCCGGTTCGATTCAACTGTCCCCCCGAGCTTACGTTCATCCGCCTGAGGAGCGTTTGACGCCCGGAAACCTTGATGGAGAAACCGAGGATAGTAGTCATCGCGGGGCCGACGGCCGTGGGCAAGAGCCGGCTTGCCGTGGAGCTCGCAGGAGAGTTCTCCGGAGAGGTCGTAAGCGCCGATTCCATGCAGGTCTTCAGGCTCATGGACATCGGCACCGCCAAACCCGCCCCGGTGGATATGCGGGGCGTGCCTCACCACCTCATGGACATCGTGGACCCTGACGGGGAGTACACGGCCGCCGACTTCAGGCGGGACGCATCGAGAAAGATAGCCGAGATAACCGCCCGCGGCGGTAGCGCCTTTGTCGTCGGCGGCACGGGCCTCTACGTGAGGGCGTTGACCGAAGGTCTCGCCCCCGCCCCGGAGGCGGACCGGCGCATCAGGGAAGAGCTTTTGAGGCAGGCGCGGGTGGAGGGGCCGGAGGCCGTGCACGGAAGGCTTGCCGGGGTGGACCCGGCCGCGGCGGCCGCCATCCACCCCAACAACCTCCGCAGGGTCATCCGGGCCATAGAGGTCTTTGAGATTACGAGGACCCCGATATCGGACCTGCATCGCGCCCACGCCTTCGGCGAGCGTCCCTTCGACACCCTCAAGATAGGGCTCATGATGGAGAGGGAGGTTTTGTACGAGGCGATCGAGCGGAGGGTGGACGGGATGATCTCCGCCGGGCTCATCGAAGAGGTCCGGGCGCTGCTGGCCGGGGGCTTTCGATCGGACTTGAAGCCGATGAGGGGTTTGGGTTATAAAGAGATAACGGCCTTTATCGAGGGTCGCTCTACCCTGGCCGAGGCCGCCGGACTCATCAAGAGGAATACCAGGCGCTACGCCAAACGTCAACTCACATGGTTCAGGAAAGACAAAGAGATCAAATGGTTTTCACCCGAGGACACAGACGCCATCCGAAGGACCGTCGCCGCGCACCTCTGCCTGCGCGCGGGCGGGCCTTCATAGTCCTGCTCCTGGCCATGGTGCTTGCCGGCCCGGCGCTCGGCGCCGACGTCGTCGTGGTCCAGGCCGAAGGGACGGCCTTGAAGACGAAGGACGCCAAAGACGCCAAGAAGGCCGCCCTTGAAACGGCGCTTAAAAACGTCGTGTTCGAAGCCCTCGCCTCCTCCGGCGTCCTTGAAGATTCCGGGGTCGGGCCCTCGGCCGTGGCCGAAGAGATTACGGCGGCACCCATGAAGTTCGTCCTCAACTACAGGATACTCTCCGAGGGCTGGGTGACGGCGCCCCGGGGCGGGCCCGGCGGCGTCCCCGACCCCTTGGGCGGGCAGCCCGCTCAAGGGCCTGAGCCGTGGCCCGGGGCCCGGTCCGACTCCGGCCCTCCAACCCCGCCCTGGATGGAGGAAGGCCAGGGGTGGGGCGAAGAGGAATGGTCGTCGCCGGGCAGGCTCTACAGCATAAGGATCGAGGCGAGCGTGGACGTCATAGAGCTCAGGGGGGCCGTGGCCACCGCGCTGGCCGGTGGGGTGGACGGCCTGGAGACCATAACGGTCTACCTGCTTGACGCGGTGGACTATCCCGCCTACAGCTACTTCGGAAGGTCGCTCAAGCGCATAGGCATGGTCAAGGACGTCTCCTACGACTCCTTCTACAGGGGGAGGATCGCCTTCAAGGTCAAATCCCTGGGGAGCGTACTCGACCTGAAGGAGGCGCTCTCAAAGGAGATCGGCGGCGATTACGTGGTCCAGTTCGGGGGCCCCAAGACGCTGACGGCAAGGGCCGTCAGGCCCGGCCGCAGAAGATGAAAAGTCCGGCGCGCGCCACGCTTCTTATCGCCTCCGCGCTCGTCCTGCTCGCGGCGCTCGGCGGCTGCGGCTATAAGGTCAACTACGCGCTCACCCCGGAGTTCTCCACCATAAGGCCCGGGCTCGTGGCCGTGGCGCCGGTGGTCTGGGAGACCGACGCGGCGCCTGAGGCCGGGGACGTCAAGTGGCTCTTCAGGGCCATGTCCACGGAGAGGCTCACCTCGCTCAACTACCGCGCGCTCTCCATCAAGGAGGTGGACCAAAGGGTCCGGAAGGCGGGCGCCCGGAAGGTGGCCGAGGCGGCGCCCGCGGACGCGGCCAGGCTTCTCGGCGTCGATGCCGTTCTCTACATAAGGGTTACAGGCTGGGACGTGGACAAGTTCCTCACCTATGCCTCCCTCAGCTTTTCGGCGGCCTTCGAGCTGTACTCGGCCACGGGCGCGAGGGTCTGGACCGCCGAGTACTCCACCAGGGAGTCGGACATAAGGCTCGATACCGAGACCATGGAGCTCGCCGTACTCCAGACATACGAGCCGCGCCTGCAGAGGTTCGTCGACGCCATTTTCGCCACCCTTCCGCCGAGCGAGCCCACCGTAACGAGGGAGCGTTACTTCGACTGGCTTCCCTGACGACGGCTGGCAGGGGGGGGCAGGGGGGTCGGGCAGGGCCCGGGGCCCGGCGGTGTGGCCCTTGAGGCGGCGCTCTTCCCGGAGCCGCGTTCGGTAACCATGTCATCCTTCAACATTCCCAACGCCCTCAGTATCTTCAGAATCCTGCTCGTCCCGGTATTCTTCTCCCTGACGATGCGGGGGGACTACCTCGCGGCCGCCCTCGTCTTCACCATGGCCGGGATAACCGACGCGGTCGACGGGTTCATCGCCCGAAGGTTCAACATGAGAACGCCCCTCGGCGCGGCGCTCGACCCGGCGGCCGACAAGCTCCTGCAGGTCACGGCCTATGTGACGCTGACCTTCAGGGGGGTGATCCCGCTCTGGCTCTGCGTGCCCGTGCTCGCAAAGGACGCCATACTGGTAGTCATCTTCCTCGCCCTCAGGTCCATGGGCCGGAGGGTCGAGATATCCCCGTCGATCCCGGGAAAGCTCTCCACGGTGCTGCAGATAACGACCGTGGCCTACGTCCTCTTCTTCGGCCGCGCCGATGGCCCGAGGCTCGTGATATTTATGGCCCTGGCGCTCGCTACCGCCGGCGCCACCATCATGGCCGGGCTTCACTACGCCTGGAGGGAGTATAAGGGGCAGGCGGCCCTCCCGGACCGCCCCGGCCGGGGCGGCTGAGCCCGCCGTCGGGCCTTCTCCCCGGTCATGCCAAAAATACTTGACAAAATTGATAAGGTATAATAGATTTACATAGTGAACCCGCCTCCGCGGGCCCACCAGGGCGGCTGTTTCGAGAAGAGGCGGGGTGTTAGTAGAAAGGACGGTATAATTGAGGTTATCCACCAAAGGTCAATACGCGGTCAGGGCGATAGTCAACCTGGCGTGCCACACGAAGTGCCGTAATGCCGACAGGCCCATAAGCCTCAAGGAGATATCCGACGAGGAGGGCATAAGCCTCAGCTACCTCGAGCAGCTCTTCGTCAAGCTCAGGAAGGGCGAGATCGTAAGGAGCGTGCGCGGCCCGGGCGGTGGGTACGTGCTCGCCAAAGCCCCATCGGATATAAGCGTGGGCGAGGTCATCAAGGTCGTGGAAGAGCCGTTGAACCCCGTCTACTGCCTAGACGAGGGCGAGGGGTGCGCCCGCGCGGCCACCTGCATCACCCAGGGGGTGTGGAAGAGGCTGGCTGAGAAGATTTCGGAGTTTCTCGACTCCGTTACCATTGAGGACCTGCGCCATGAGGCGCAGTCACTCGACGGCCGCGGCCCCGGAGGCACGTCCGACGGCCTCCGGGAGGCCTGTAATACGAACTGAAGGCCCCAGGGGGCCAGGAAGACAATATTGAAAGGAGGAGGCGGGTTTTGAATAAGATATACTTCGACCACAACGCGACCACCCCGGTCGCCCCGGAGGTCGCCGACGCCATGCTGCCCTATCTCAGGGAGGACTGGGGCAACCCTTCGTCCATACACTGGGCGGGCAGGGGGTCGCGCAAGGGGGTTGACGACGCGCGCGAAAGCGTGGCCGGGCTCCTTAACTGCGAACCTATAGAGGTGGTCTTCACCAGCTCGGGGACCGAGGGAGACAACCACGCCATAAAGGGGGCGGTATACTCGAAAAAGGCGAGGGGCAACCACATCATCACCACGAAGGTGGAGCACCCGGCCGTGCTCAACACCTGCAAGTACCTCGAGAAGAACGGCTTCGAGGTGACCTGGCTCGACGTCGACTCTCAGGGGATGATAGACATCGAGGAGCTCAAGGCCGCGATAAAGCCGTCCACCACGCTCATAACGGTGATGTACGCCAACAACGAGACGGGCACGCTCTTCCCCATAGACCGGATAGGCGAGATAGCCAGGGAGCACGGGATAACCTTTCACACCGACGCCGTGCAGGCGGGCGGCAAGATCCCCCTGGACATGAAAAAACTCAACGTTGACCTCTTGACCATCTCCGGGCACAAGCTCTACGGGCCCAAGGGGGTCGGGGCGCTTTACATAAGGAGGGGGGTAAAGCTCGTACCGCTCATACACGGAGGCCACCACGAGAGGAACAGGCGGGGGGGGACCGAGAACGTGGCCGGCATAGTAGGGCTCGGCCGCGCCTGTGAGATCGCCCTCCGGGACATGACGGTGGAGGTGGAGCACACATCGGCCCTCAGGGACAGGATCGAAAAGGCGCTCATGGAGAAGATACCCCATACCTACCTCAACGGCCATCCCACGGAAAGGCTGCCCAACACGACGAACCTGAGCTTCGAGTTCGTCGAGGGAGAGTCCCTGCTCCTGAACCTCGACAT
>JBHHVK010000011.1:0-24171 GCA_046754205.1 Thermodesulfobacteriota bacterium | reverse complement strand
ATGCAGCACTCAGGCTTCGTCCACCTCCACCTCCATACCCAGTACAGCCTCCTTGACGGGGCGATACGCCCTTCCGCGCTCATCGACCGCGCCCTGGAGTTCAACATGCCCGCCGTGGCCGTAACCGACCACGGCAACGTCTTCGGCGCGCTCGAGTTCTACAACCTCGCCCGCAAAAAGGGGATCAAGCCCATAATCGGCTGCGAGGTCTACGTGGCTACCGGCAGCCGCCACGACAGGACGCCGCCCGTGAGGGGGGGAGCCGGAACCTCGGCCCACCACCTCATCCTCCTTGTCAAGAACCAGAAGGGCTACAGGAACCTCTGCCGCCTCCTTACGCTCGCCTACACCGAGGGTTTTTACTACCGCCCCCGCGTGGACAAGGAGCTGTTGGCCGAGCACAACGAGGGGCTCATAGCCCTTTCGGCCTGCCTCCACGGGGAGGTATCGCACAACCTCTCGGGCGGCCGCGTCCGGGAGGCCGAAGAGGCGGCCCGCCTGTACAGGGACATCTTCCGCGACAGGAGGTTCTTCCTCGAACTCCAGCACAACGGCATGGAGGAGCAGGAGAAGGTGAACCGGGGGCTCCTCGAGGTCAGCCGCAACTGCGACGTGCCGGTCGTGGCCACCAACGACTGCCATTACCTGAAGAAAGAGGACTCCAAATACCACGACATCCTCATCTGCATACAGACGGGCAAGACCGTGGCCGACACGAACCGGCTCAAGTTCGCGACCGACGAGTTCTACTTCAAGAGCCCCGAGGAGATGGCCGCCGCCTTCTCCGACGTGCCGGAGGCCGTGGCCAACACCATCGAGATAGCCGAGAGGTGCAACATCGAGTTCGAGCTCGGCGAGCACCACCTCCCGGAGTTCCCCGTGCCCCCGGGCCGGACCCTCGAAACCATGCTCGAGGAGAAGGCGAGGGCGGGCCTCGATGCGCGCCTCAAGTCCATGGGCGCCGGGGACGACGAAGAGGGGGGCGTCAAGTGGCGCTACTACGAAAGGCTGGCCAAGGAGCTCAAGGTCATAGAGGGGATGGGGTTCGCCGGGTACTTCCTCATCGTCACGGACTTCATCGAATACGCGCGCTCCCGGGGCATACCCGTGGGCCCGGGGCGCGGCTCTGCCGCCGGCAGCCTCGTCGCCTGGGCCCTCGGCATAACGAACCTCGACCCCATCAGGTACAACCTCTTGTTCGAGAGGTTCCTCAACCCCGACCGCATAAGCCTGCCCGACATAGACATCGACTTCTGCTTCGAGCGCCGCGACGAGGTGATAAGGTACGTTACTGAAAAATACGGCGCGGACAACGTAACGCAGATAATAACCTTCGGCCAGATGAAGGCCAAGGCCGTCATAAGGGACGTGGGCAGGGTCCTCGACATGCCCTACGGCGAGGTGGACAAGATAGCCAAGCTCGTCCCGCCGACGCTCAACATAACGCTCAGGGAGGCCCTTGCCCAAGAGCCGAAGCTCAAGAAACTCGTGGATGAGGACCCGAGGGTGGCCGAGCTCATGGACGCGGCCATCGCGCTCGAGGGCCTGCCCCGCCACGCCTCCACCCACGCCGCCGGGGTGGTCATCTCCAACCTCCCGCTCGTCGAGTACCTGCCGCTGTACAAGGGCACCAAGGACGAGGTCGTAACGACTCAGTTCTCCATGAAGGACGTGGAGCGGATAGGCCTGGTGAAGTTCGATTTTCTCGGCCTCAAGACGCTGACCGTAATCGACAAGGCCCTGAAGCACATAAAGGCCTCCCGCGGCGCCGCGCTCGACATCGACTCCATAGCCCTCGACGACGACGAGACCTACGCCCTTGTGGCCTCGGGCTGCTCCAACGGCGTCTTCCAGCTCGAAAGCTCGGGCATGAAGGAGCTGCTCCGGAAATTGAAGCCCACGTGCTTCGAGGACCTCATCGCCGCCGTGGCGCTCTACAGGCCAGGTCCTCTCCAGTCCGGCATGGTCGACGACTTCATCAAGCGCAAGCACGGCCGGGTGCCGGTGGTCTACGACCTCGACGAAGTAAAGCCGATACTCGAGACCACCTACGGGGTGATGGTCTACCAGGAACAGGTCATGGAGATAGCCCGGGTGCTCGCCGGCTACACACCGGGGGACGCGGACGTCCTCAGAAAGGCCATGGGCAAGAAGATACCCGAGGAGATGCTCAAGCAGCGGACCCATTTTCTCGACGGCGCGAAGAAGAACAAGCTGCCCCGGGCCAAGGCCGAGAAGATATTCGACCTCATGGCCAAGTTCGCCGGCTACGGCTTCAACAAGTCCCATTCGGCGGCCTACGCGCTCATAGCCTACCAGACGGCCTACCTCAAGGCCCATTACCCAGTGGAGTTCATGGCGGCGCTCCTGTCGTCCGACATGGACAACACGGACCAGGTGGTCAAGTACATAAACGAGTGCCGGGACATGAACATATCCGTCGAGCCGCCGGACATAAACGGCTCGGCCAGGGAGTTCGCCGTAAGCGGCCCGGTGATAAGGTTCGGCCTCGGCGCCGTAAAGAACGTCGGCGCCTCGGCCATCGAGGAGATACTCGCCGTGCGCGAGGACGAGCCGTTCGCCTCTCTCGTCGACTTCCTCGTCCGCGTGGACGGCAGGAAGGTGAACAGGAAGGTCACCGAGAGCCTCATAAAGTCCGGGGCCTTCGACTTCACCGGAAAGTCCAGGGCGCTGCTCTTCGCCTCACTGGAGCCGGCCATGGAGGCCGCCGCCACCCTCCAGCGCGACCGGGACTCCGGCCAGCACTCCATCTTCGACGTCCTCGCCCCATCGGCCGGGGGGGGCGGGGGCCAGGCCGCACAGGCGGGCGCTGCGGTCTACGCCTTCGCCGAGCCGACGGATTACGACGACTGGACCGAAAGCGACATGCTGGGCTACGAAAAGGAAACCCTCGGCTTTTACTTCTCCTCACACCCGCTCTCGGGGTTCAAGGAGGAGCTCGCGCTCTACGCCACCTGCCCGATCTCGGAGCTCAGGGAGAGAGCCGACGGCACGGAGGTGGCCGTGGGCGGCGTGGTGGCGAGCGTAAAGGAGATTACCACCAGAAAGGGCCAGAGGATGGCCTTCCTGAGGATGGAGGACCTTACCGGGGCCGTGGAGACGGTGGTATTCGCCGACCTCTACTCAAGCGCCTCCGGCCTCATCGCCTCGGACAGGCCGCTCCTCGTGGCGGGGCGGCTCGAAAGCGAAGAAGACGAGGTGAAGATCATAGCCTCGGCGATCTCGTCGCTCGACGAGGGCGAAAAGCTCGCCGAAAAGTTGAAACCCAAAAACGTTCACATCCACGCCCCGGCCGCGAACCTCGACGCCGGCGGGCTCGCCGGGCTCAAGGAGGCCATAACGGCCAACCCGGGCCATTCGCCCGTATTCCTCCACCTGGGCTACGAGGACGGCCGCGAGGTGGTCATAAGGCTCTCGGGCCGGTTCAAGCTGGCCCCTCTCGAGGACGTCTTCGCAAGGCTCAAGGCGGTGGCCGGAGGGGTGGAGGTCGAGGTACGCTGAACCGGCGGCCCGGGCGCACGAGACGGAGACTGACAGATGATCAACAGGTATTGTCTCGCCTTTGAGAAGAAGGCGGACGAGATGGAGAAGAGGATCGAGGAGCTCAGGAGCTACCCCCCGGAGGGCGAAAAGGGGTTTGCCGACGAGATATCCAGGCTCGAAAAGAAATCAAAGGGGCTCCTGAAGGAGATATACTCCAAGCTCACGCCCTGGCAGATGATCCAGGTGGCCCGCCACCCCGGCAGGCCCTACACCATGGACTACGTGCGGGACATCTTCGATGGCTTCATCGAGCTCCACGGCGACAGGAGCTTCAGGGACGACCCGGCCATCGTGGGAGGCACGGCGCGCCTCGACGGACGCCCGGTGATGATCATCGGCCAACAGAAGGGGCGCAACACCAAGGAGAAGGTCTGGCGCAACTTCGGTATGCCGCACCCCGAAGGCTACAGGAAGTCACTGCGCCTCATGGAGCTCGCCGAGAGGTTTTCGCTCCCGGTCTTCACCTTCATAGACACCCCCGGGGCCTACCCGGGCGTGGGCGCCGAGGAGAGGGGGCAGTCCGAGGCCATCGCGACCAGCCTCCTCAGGATGAGCACGCTCAAAACGCCGATCATATCGACCATCATAGGTGAGGGCGGAAGCGGAGGCGCCCTTGCCATAGGGGTGGCCGACACCGTCCTCATGCTCGAGTTCTCCACCTACTCGGTCATATCCCCCGAGGGCTGCGCGGCGATACTGTGGAAGGACGGCACCCAGGCTGACCTCGCGGCCAAGACGCTCAAGATCACGGCCGGAGAGCTCTTCAAGCTCAAGGTCGTAGACAGGGTCGTCAAGGAGCCCGTTGGCGGGGCCCACAGAGACCCCGAGGCCGCGGCAACGAACCTCAAGGCCGCGCTCGTCGCGGCCATCGACAAGCTCGAGGGCTTCGGCCCCGATGAGCTCGTCGACCGCAGGTTCCGCAAGTTCCGGGCCCTCGGCGCCTTTACGGAGTCGGAAAACCTGAGGGTAAGGTAGCCCCACCGCAACCTCCGGCGTACCTCCGGGGCGCGCGCCGCCCCGGCAGGCCCGTCCAGCCGGCTGGTCTTCATCCATGCAGATAACCGCCCGCCTTTAAAGGGCCAGTGCCGAGGGCGGCTCCCGGCCGGGGGCGCCGGGGGGGGGATATCCGCCCCCGATTGATAAAAACTGTTGATTTCCGGCGATTAATTAATTAATCTATCTGACTAATATAAAAAGATTTTTTATAACCGATACGATGACCAAACCCACCCTTAAAAAACTCAGGGAAGAAATAGACGCCATCGACCTGGAGATCCTCAGGCTCCTCAACAAGAGGGCGAAGGTCGTCATCGACGTGGGGCGCGCCAAGACACGGGGCAAGCAGGAGTATTACGTCCCCGAACGGGAGCTGGAGATATACAGGAGGCTCACGCAAAAGAATACCGGCCCCTTCCCGAGCGGCGCCGTGAAGAACGTCTTCAGGGAGGTGATAAGCGCGTGCCTCGCACTTGAAAAGCCGCTGAAGATCGCCTTTCTCGGCCCTGTTGCGACCTTCACGCATCAGGCCTGCATGCAGCACTTCGGGCTCTCGGGCGAGTTCATCGCGAAAAAGGACATCGCCGACGTCTTCCTCGACGTCGAGAGCGGAAGGGCGGAGTTCGGGGTGGTCCCGGTGGAGAACACGAGCGAGGGGGTCGTAAGCCACACCCTCGACATGTTCGTATCCTCTGAGCTCAAGATATGCGCGGAGATAATGCTCGAGGTGACGCTTGCGCTCCTAAACAAGGGCGGCAAGCTGGAGGGGATACGGAAGGTCTGCTCCCACCCGCACGCCATAGCCCAGTGCAAGGACTGGATCAAGAACAACCTGCCGAAGGCCCTCGTCTTCGACGTCTCCTCCACGGCCATGGCCGCGAAGCTCGCCAGCGAAGACCCCGATGTGGCGGCGATCGCCTCGGCCGCAGCGGCCAGCCTCTACGACCTGCGCGTCATAGAGCGCAACATCGAGGACCACCCGCACAACTTCACAAGATTTCTCGTCATCGGCAGGAAGGAGACGAGCAGGACCGGAGGCGACAAGACGAGCCTCGTCTTCGCCATAAAGGACGCCCCCGGGGCGCTTTACTCCATGCTCCAGCCCTTTGCGGAAAGGGGCCTGAACCTCACCAAGATAGAGTCGAGGCCTATCAAGACCAAGGCATGGGAGTATCTGTTCTACATAGACTTCGACGGCCACATCACAGACGCGAATGTAAAGGCCGCCGTGGACGAGCTCTCGGAGCACTGCGCCTTCCTCAAGGTCCTCGGCTCCTACCCCAAGTCCTCCTGACGGGGCCGGGGGACCGGTCGCCGAAGGAGAAGGCCGCAGGGGCGCTTCCGGCCCGGGGGATGGACGGCGGGATATGATTACCAGGGAAAAGCGGTTGAAGCTCAAGGTCAGCGAATACATAGAGGGGCTTGTGCCCTACCCTCCGGGCAAGCCCATCGAGGAGCTCGAGCGTGAGCTCGGGATTACCGGCTCCATAAAGCTCGCGAGCAACGAGAACCCGCTCGGGCCGTCGCCCAGGGCCGTAGAGGCCATATCGAAGGCCCTCGGCGGGCTCAACAGGTACCCCGACGGTTCCTGCTACTACTTCAAGCAAAGGCTTTCGGAAAAGCTCGGCGTGGACCCGGCGATGATAGTCGTCGGCAACGGCTCCAACGAGATAATAGAGCTTCTCGTAAGGGCCTTCATCACCCCGGGGGACGAGGCCGTCATGGCGGCCCCATCCTTCGCCGTATATCCAATAGCCGTAAGGTGCGCCGGGGGCGAGGCGCGGGCAGTGCCCCTGACCGCGGACTTCCGCCACGACCTCGCGGCCATGGCAAAGGCCGTTACGGACAGGACCAGGGTGGTCTTTATCGCCAACCCCAACAACCCGACGGGGACGATAGTCACCGCCTCGGAGTTCGACGCCTTCCTGGACGAGGTCCCGGAGGACGTAGTGGTCTGCGTCGACGAGGCCTACTTCGAGTTCAATCGCGACCCCTCGTACCCAGATTCCCTCGGGTACGTCAAGGCGGGCGCCAGGCCGGTCATCATGCTCCGTACCTTCTCGAAGACATACGGGCTCGCCGGGCTCAGGGTGGGCTACGGCGTCGCCGGAGAGGAGCTCGCTGGCTACCTCGAAAAGGTCCGTCAGCCCTTCAACGTGAACACGCTGGCCCAGGTGGCGGCGACTGCCTGCCTCGACGACGATGACCACCTCGAAAGGACCCTTGAGAACAACGCCAGGGGCCTTGAGCTGCTCTACGATGGGGCCGCGCGTCTCGGGCTGGACTACGTCCCCACGGAGACCAACTTTCTGCTCATAAAGGTCGGGGACGGCCAGGGCGTCTACGACGCGCTGCTTAAAAAGGGCGTCATCGTCCGTCCCATGGCGAGCTACGGCATGGCCGAGTACATCCGGGTCACCGTAGGGCTCGCCGAAGAGAACGAACGGTTCATGAACGCCTTGAAGGAGGTGCTCCGCTGAGGGCCGCAGAGGGCCCGTGCGGACCGCGCGCTTCACGATGAAAAACCTAAGGGGGTTGAGTATGATTATAGTGATGAGGAAAGACGCCGCCGCCGAAGAGATAGACCACGTGGTGGAGAAGATACAGGGCGCGGGGCTCGCCGTCCACATATCGAAGGGCGAGGAGAGGACGATAATCGGTGCCATAGGGGACGAGGCGAAGCTCGCGAGCCTCCCCCTCGAGGCGTTGCCGGGCGTCGAGTCCGTGATGCCCATACTGAAACCCTTCAAGCTCGTGAGCCGCGAGTTCAGGGCGGAGTCTACGGTCCTCGATATCGACGGCGTATCGGTCGGCGGCGGCATGGTCCGGGTGATCGCCGGGCCCTGCAGCGTCGAGAGCGAGGAGTCCCTCATAAAGACCGCCCGGGAGGTCAAGGCGGCCGGGGCCACCATCCTCCGCGGCGGGGCCTTCAAGCCCAGGACCTCGCCCTATGACTTCCAGGGCCTCGGCGTCAAGGGCCTCGAGTACCTCGCCGCAGCGAAAAAAGAGACCGGGCTCCCGCTGGTAAGCGAGCTCATGGACCCGAGGGACGTGGAGCTCTTCGACCGGTACGTGGACATCGTCCAGGTCGGGGCGCGCAACATGCAGAACTTCCGGCTCCTCAAGGAGGTGGGCAGGATGAAAAAGGCCGTGCTCCTCAAGAGGGGCCTCGCGGCCACGATCAAGGAGTTCCTGATGAGCGCCGAGTACATAGCCAGCCAGGGCAACTCCAATATCATCCTCTGCGAGCGAGGCATCAGGACCTTCGAGACGGCCACGCGAAACACGCTCGACATAAGCGCGGTGCCGGTGCTCAAGGAGGAGACCCACCTGCCGGTATTCGTGGACCCGAGCCACGCCGCCGGGCGCTGGTCTCTCGTGGCGCAGCTGTCGAGAGCGGCGGTGGCCGTCGGCGCCGACGGCCTCATGATAGAGGTCCACCACGACCCTGAAAACGCCCTCTGCGACGGCGCTCAGTCGCTCAAGCCCGTAAAGTTCGTCGAGCTGATGAAAGAGGTGGACGGGGTGGCCAGGGCCGTAGGCAGGTCGCTTCTTTAAGACATCCTCCCACGAATAAAATGATTTTAACATCAAGATGTTAACGCAAAAACTTGCGAGTTTACCTTAGCATCATATGACCACTGACATACACTTTGATACCGTCGCCGTAATCGGCGTGGGGCTCATCGGCGGCTCTCTTGCCATGGTCATGAGGCAGCGGGGGCTGGCCGCCAGGATCGTCGGCGTCGGCAGGGGGCAGGCCAACCTCGACGCGGCCCTGAGGCTCGGGGTCGTCGATTCGGCGACCAGGGACCTGGCCGAAGGCGTACGCGACGCGGACCTCGTCGTCGTGGCCACGCCGGTCCTGAAGATAGCCGATACGGTCAGGCGCGCGGCCCCGTCCCTCAGGCCGGGCTGCATCGTCACTGACGCTGGCAGCGTCAAGGCCGCGATCATCGACGAGATAGAGCCCGTGATGCCCGAGGGCGTCTCTTTCGTCCCCGGCCACCCCATAGCCGGGACGGAGAACTCAGGCGTCGAGGCGGCCTTCCCGGCCCTCTACCAGGACCGGGTCTGCATCCTCACCCCGACGGAGAGAACGGACCGGGCCGCCGTCGAGGCGGTCAGGAGGCTCTGGGAGGAGGCGGGCTCGCGGGTCGTCATCATGGACCCGGCCCTCCACGACCGCGTGCTCGCCGCGGTAAGCCACCTGCCCCACATGATAGCCTATACGCTCGTCAACACGGTCGCAGACCTCGAGGACTCGGGCACGGACGCCCTCAGTTTTTCCGCGGGCGGCTTCAAGGACTTTACCCGCATAGCGTCGAGCTCGCCCGAGATGTGGGCCGATATATGCGCGCTGAACAGGGACCGGATCGTGGAGATGATAGGGCTCTTCCAGGACCGCCTCGCCGAGCTGAAAGGTCATATTGAAAAGGCCGACGTGGACGCCCTCAACGTCGACTTCTCCCGCGCCAAGATGGTCAGGGATTCGCTCCTTGCAAAAAACGGAGAGTAGCCCCTTTGCCCTTCGCAGAACGTGACATAGGCGGCGACGCCGTTACCCGCGGCCCGGCTTCGGCCCTCTCCGGCGAGGTAAGCGTGCCGGGGGACAAGTCCATATCCCACCGCGCCGTCATCCTCGGCTCCATAGCCCGGGGCGAGAGCGAAGTCGAAGGCCTGCTCGAGGGTGACGACAACCTCTCCACCATGGCGGCCTTCGAGGCCATGGGCGTGGCCTTCGAAAGACCGGCCCCGGGCAGGCTCGTCATCCGCGGCGCGGGCCCCGGGGGCCTCAGGGAGCCTGCCGGCGTCATAGACGCCGGCAACTCGGGCACGACGGCCCGGCTCCTTACGGGGCTTCTCTCTGCCCAGCCCTTCTTCAGCGTAATCACCGGCGACGAGTCGCTCAGGTGCCGGCCCATGAAGAGGGTGGTCGAGCCGCTCTCACGGATGGGCGCGGATATCGACGGCAGGGGCGGCGGCGAGTTTCTGCCCCTCGCCATAAGGGGAGGGCGGCTTAGGGGTATAAGCTATGATACGCCTGTGGCGAGCGCCCAGCTCAAGTCGGCCATACTCATCGCCGGGCTGTACGCCGAGGGGGATACCGTCGTCACCGAGCCGGGACATTCGAGGGACCACACCGAGAGGATGCTCGCCCTCTTCGGGGCCGATATCGAAAGGTGTGAAAAAACCGTCCGAGTCCGCTCGACAAACGGCCTGATAGGAGTTAAAATAAAAATTCCCGGCGACCTCTCATCAGCGGCTTTTTTCATAGTGGGCGCGTCCATCACCCCGGGGTCGGACCTCACGGTAAGGGACGTCGGAGTAAACCCCACCCGAACCGGCGTCCTCCACATACTCGAAAAGATGGGCGCAGGGGTGGAGCTTGCCGGCAGGAAGGTACGCTCGGGCGAGGACGTCGCCGACATACGCGTCCGGGGCTCTGCCATGCAGGGGGTGGAGATAACGGGCGAAGACCTCCTGCCCGCCATCGACGAGTTTCCCGTAATCTGCATCGCCGCCGCCTTCGCCGAAGGGACCACCACCATAAGCGGCGCGGCCGAGCTCCGGGTCAAGGAGAGCGACAGGATTTCGGCCATGGCCTCGCTGCTGGCGGCCATCGGCGTGGAGGCCTCGGAAAGGCCCGACGGCATCGTAATAGAGGGGACGGGCCCGGGTGGGCTCGCCGCCGGCGGCGGGGCGGTGGAGAGCCGCGGCGACCACCGGGTCGCCATGAGCGCCGCGGTCGCCGCGCTCCGGTGCCGGGCGCCCGTGACCATAAGCGGGGCGTCCTGCGTGGATGTCTCCTTCCCAGGTTTTTTTCCGCTCCTCGATTCGGTCGCACGCGGGTGACCTGATGACGCCTTCAGGGACGAAGACAACCCGCGCCGTCGTGGTGGCGGTGGACGGCCCCGGAGGTGTCGGCAAGACGACCGTTAGCAAGCTCCTGGCCGGACGCCTGGGGCTCGGGTACGTAGACACCGGGGCCATGTACAGGGCCGTCGCCCTCGCGGCCCACCGGGCCGGGGTGGACCTTGAGAGCACGGAGGAGCTTTCGGCCTTCTGCTCCGGGGCAGAGGTGGAGTACGACGCCGGAGCCGGCTCCGTAAGGGTCAACGGAGAGGATTACACCGGCATCATCAGGACGGCGGAGGCCGGACGGCTCGCCTCCATCGCCTCGAGCAGGGCCCCGGTAAGAAGGCTCCTTACGGGACTCCAGCGAGAGCTGGCCCGGGAAGGGTCGGTCGTGATGGAGGGCCGGGACATAGGCACCGTCGTGCTGCCCGGGGCGGACATAAAGTTCTTTCTCGACGCCCCGGGGGGCGTGAGGGCTGGAAGGAGGCACGGGGAGCTTTCAGGCGAAGACCTCGCCAGCGTCGGCCGGGAGCTCGCGGAGCGGGACCGCCGTGACAGCTCGCGCGAAAACTCGCCGCTCGTCATGGCCGACGACGCCATATACGTCGATACCGGGAACATCGACATAGAAGGGGTCCTCGCCGTTCTCATGGACCACATGAGGCGAAGGGGACTCATAGCGGATGGTTAAAGTAATCTGGCCGGCGGCGGCCGACCTCCGGCACTGACTGAAGGGTGCGCGATAGTCAATACAGGCGCGCGATGGCCAAGACAAAAGAAGGGGTGTCTGAAAATTGGAAGTACTGGTGGCGAAATCTGCGGGTTTCTGTTTCGGCGTGAAGAGGGCCATAAACATGGCCCACAACTGCGCCTGCGCCGGTGACGGCGACATATACACGCTCGGGCCCATAATCCACAACCCGCAGGTCGTGGAGAGGCTTGAAAGCGAGGGGATATACGCCAAGGACGGGGTCGAGGAGATATCCTCGGGCAAGGTCATCATAAGGTCTCACGGTGTAAAGCTATCCACCTACAGGGAGGCCGAGACGAGGGGGCTCGATGTTATCGACGCCACCTGTCCCTTCGTAAAGAAGGCCCAGGACCTGGTATCATCGCTTACGGACGAAAGCTACACGGTCGTGGTCGTCGGCGAGAAGGACCACCCGGAGGTCAAGGGCCTTCTGAGCTACGGCTCGGCCGACATACTGGTCGCCGACTCCCCCGAGGGCCTTGCCGGCATGTCGAGGAAGAAGAAAATAGGTATCGTGGCCCAGACGACGCTGCCGATGGAGAAGCTCCAGGCCGTTGTCAACTTCTGTTTAGGCAGGGCCTCGGAGGTCAAGGTATTCAACACCATATGCAACGCCACGTCCATAAGGCAGGACGAGTCCGCGGAACTCGCCCGCAAGGTCGACCGCATGATCGTCGTGGGGGGGCGTAACAGCGCCAACACCAGACGGCTCGCCGACATATGTTTTTCGATCCAGCCCAGGACCCTTCACATAGAGACCGCCGAAGAGCTCGACCCGGCATGGCTCAAAGGGGCCCAAAGGGTCGGTATCACCTCCGGAGCATCCACGCCGGAGTGGATAATAAGCGAGGTGGTCGAGGCCGTTAAGGAGGCCTCGTCAAAATAATTTGCACTCTGAAACGGCCTATGATATCTTATTGATATTCAATTAAAAATAACGGGGAGGGCAGTTAGTTAATGATAGGTAAAGAGGAAAACAACCGTGCCGTGGACGAACCCAGGTCCGAATTCGAGGAGCTCTTTGAGGCGGGGATGAAGGAGCCCAAGGAGGGAGACACTGTAAAAGGCACAGTAATACAGATAAGCCACGACATCGTCGTCGTCGATATAGGCTACAAATCCGAAGGTCAGGTCTCGATAAGGGAATTTCTCGACAGCGAAGGCAAGCCCACCGTCAAGGTCGGCGACGAGATAAGCGTCTTCATCGAGAAGCGCGAGGGCGAAGACGGGATGGTTGTCCTGAGCAAGCTCAGGGCCGACCAGATGAAGGTCTGGGACTCGCTCATCGAGGCCCACGACAAGGAGGAAAACGTCACCGGCACGGTTACACAAAGGGTTAAGGGCGGGTTCTACGTCGACCTCAACGGGATTACGGCCTTTCTCCCCGGCTCCCAGGCAGGGCTCAAGCCCGTCCGCGACCCGGACAAGCTCATCGGCGAGACACACCAGTTCAGGGTCCTCAAGTACAACAGGCGCAAGAGCAACGTAATAGTCTCCCGCCGCGTCCTCCTCGAAAAGGAGAGGGAAAAGCTCAGGGAAAAGACACTCGCCACCCTGGAGGAAGGGTCCATAGTCGAGGGCGTTGTAAAGAACATCACCGACTACGGGGCGTTCATCGACCTCGGCGGCATAGACGGCCTGGTCCACCTGACGGACATGTCCTGGGGCAAGGTGTCGCACCCCTCGCAGGTCCTCTCCATAGGGGACACCGTGAAGGTCAAGGTGCTCAGGTTCAACCGCGAGGACAACAAGATATCCCTCGGCATCAAGCAGACGAAGGCCGACCCCTGGCTCACGGCGGCGGAGAAGTACACCATAGGCTCAAGGGTCACCGGAAGGGTCGTTAACCTCACTGACTACGGTGCCTTCGTCGAGCTCGAGCAGGGCCTCGAGGGCCTCATACACATCTCAGAGATGAGCTGGACGAAGCTCAAGCACCCTTCACAGAAGGTCAAGGTGGACGAGACGGTGGAGGTGCAGATACTCGACCTCGACGTCGGCAACAGGCGCATCTCCCTGGGGCTCAAGCAGGTGGAGCCCAACCCCTGGGAGGAGGCCGAGAGCAAGTACCCCAAGGGGACCCGCATAAAGGGCGTCGTGAAGAACATCACGGACTTCGGCATCTTCGTCGGCATAGAAGAGGGCATAGACGGGCTGGTGCACATCTCCGACCTCTCCTGGAGGAAGGTCAAGCACCCGAGTGAAATCTTCACCAAGGGGCAGGAGGTCGAGGCCGTCGTCCTCAACATAGACAGCGCCCAGAAGAGGTTTTCTCTCTCCACGCGACTGGTGGAGAAGAACCCCTGGGAGGGCGTCCAGGACAGGTACCACCCCGGGATGATAGTGGACGGCGTCATAACGAGCATCGCCGACTTCGGCGCCTTCGTCGAGATAGAAGAAGGCCTCGAGGGGCTCATCCACATATCCGAGCTGTCGAGGGGCAAGGCCAAGGGCTCGGACCTCAAGCCAGGGGACACCGTGGAGGTCGAGGTCCTGAACGTCGACCCCGAGGACTGCAAGATAGGCCTAAGCATACGCGCCGTAAAGAAGACGGCCGAGGAGGCCGCAGGCGCGGAGGGCGCCGATGCCGCCGGGCCGGCGGATACCACTGAGAAGTCAGGCCCCGGTGAGGCTGCCGCCGGTGAGGCACCGGAAGAGGGCGTGGAGGCGGCCGAGGCCACAGAGCCTCAACCGAGCGGCGCCGAGGAGAAGGCCGAGGGCGAAGAGCCTGCCGCGGACACGGAAGCCGCGCCCGAGTCCGGGGAGACGGCCCCCGAGCCCCCGGCCACAGAGGCCGGTGAAGAGCAGAAGGATTGACGGGAGACGGGAGTCATTCCATGAGGGGGGGACTCTTTAAAAACATACTCGCAGCGGTCGGTGCGGTCTTCATCATAATCACCGTCCTCTCGGCGTTCCTCTCCCTCCTCTTCGGCGGCCACGGCCTCACCGGCGCGGACAAGGTCGCCGTGGTAAAACTCGACGGCGTGATAACCGACCCGGCAGACGTCACGAGCGAGCTTCGCGCCTACGGCGAGCGCGACGACGTAAAGGCCGTCGTCTTGAGGATAGATTCTCCCGGCGGCGCCGTCGGTCCGTCTCAGGAGATACACAGGGAGATATTGCGCCTCAGGGAGAGCAAGCCGGTTGTGGCGTCCCTCGGGGCCGTGGCCGCCTCGGGTGGCTACTACGCCGCCGCAGCCGCCGACAAGATAGTCGCCAGCCCCGGGACCATCACCGGCTCCATAGGGGTAATCATCGAGTTCGTGAACGCCGAGGGGCTACTCGACAAGGTGGGCCTCAAGGGCTACGTCGTAAAGAGCGGGAGATACAAGGACACCGGCTCTCCCCTGAGGAAGATGGAGGACGACGAAAGGAAACTCCTCCAGGGCGTGATAGACGAGGTCAACTCGCAGTTCATCTCCGCGGTGGCCGAGGGGAGGGGGATGGCCGAAAACGACGTCCGCGGCATAGCCGACGGCAGGATACTGACCGGCTCCCAGGCCCTCGACCTCGGCCTCGTGGACGCCATCGGCGACCTCACCGACGCCGTCGACATGGTCGCCGGGATGGCCGGCATAGAGGGCAAGCCCTCGGTCATATACCCGAAGAAGAGGGCCTTTACCTTCTGGGACATCCTCTTCGGCAGTTCGAGGGCCAGGGGCCTGGCTGACGCCCTTGCGGGCTTCAGGGTCATGTATCTCGCAAGCGTGCCCGGCGCATAGAGATTACTTCCGCCACACCGATATTCTTCTTACCAACTAAGCCAGAGAGGGGGCAAAGGTCTATGACAAAGAGCGAGCTTATTGAAGCGGTTGCCTCGAGGTGTCAGAACTTTTCGAGGAAAGACATCGAGGTCATCGTGGATACCGTTTTTCAGTCCATGTGCGACAGCCTTTCCGTGGGCGACAAGGTGGAGATTCGCGGCTTCGGAAGCTTCAAGATCAAGGAGCGCGATGGCCGTCAGGGGAGGAACCCGAAGAGCGGCGAGTCCATATACATAGAACCCAAAAAAGTTCCCTTCTTCAAGGCAGGCAAGGAGATAAGGGAAAGGATAAACAAGTAAGACCGCGCCATGAAGCGACTCTGGGCGCCCTGGCGCATCGAGTACATACTGGGCGAAAAGGACACCGCCTGCATCTTCTGCGCCGCCGCCGGCAAGGACCCGGAACGGGCGTTGCTCCTGTATTCCGGCCCCCTCTCCACCGTATTGCTCAACATGTACCCCTACAACAACGGCCACATCATGGTCTCTCCGGCGAGACACGTGGCGCGCCTCGAAGACCTTACCCCGGAAGAATCCTCTGACGTCTTCAGGCTCCTCCAGCACTCGACGACCGCGCTTTCCGAGGCGATGAAGCCCGATGGCTTCAATATCGGGGCAAACCTCGGCCGGGCCGCCGGCGCCGGGATAGAAGACCACATCCACTTCCACGTCGTCCCCCGCTGGTCCGGGGACAGCAACTTCATGCCGGTGCTCTCGGAAGTAAGGGTAATGTCCGAGCACCTGAAATCCACCTTCGGCAGGCTGGCCCCTTTCTTCTCATCCATCTGACACCCTCTTCGCCCTCAAAAAAAGCCCGTGAAATGTTACTTGACAAAAATACTTATGTATAGTAAAAAAGCAACTCAAACCGACAAAAAGATAGACCTCGCGTCATAATCCGGCGACTGACGGAATCAAGGTGGGCCACCACCGGGAAGCCGGGTTACCATATATCGCAAGCCGACCGTCTGGGCATGGTAAGTCCTGGAAACAGGACATGAAGACTATCGCCCCGGCGGTTTTTTTATCCCCCTTCCGGGCGGACGGGGCGCGGATGGAGAGGGGGGCCGGGGAAAGTGCGAAAATATCCGAATAACCTTGACAAAAAGGGCATTATCTGGTTACTTTTAGCCCTCAAAACCTCAAAAATCCCTAATAAATGCGGCGAAAACATACCCATGTTTTCAGCCGATATATATACCGTAATATCCCTGTTACTCGTTGAGAAGACAAACCGGAGGCATGTATGTCCTTAAGGATCATATATACAAAAGTTGATGAGGCACCTGCGCTTGCGACTTACTCTTTTCTCCCTATCGTCAAGGCGTTCACGAATGCATCCGGCATTGTCGTTGAAACAAGGGACATCTCTCTTGCAGGCAGAATCATCGCAAACTTTCCCGAAAACCTGACCGACGCTCAAAGACAATCCAATGACCTGGCCGAATTGGGCAGGCTCGTAAATACACCGGATGCCAATGTCATCAAACTGCCGAATATCAGCGCTTCAATCCCCCAGCTGAGGGCCGCGATAAAGGAACTGCAGGAGCAGGGCTACGACATCCCGGATTATCCTGAGGAGCCGCAAAACGACGGGGACAGGGAGATCAAGGCCAGATACGACAGGATAAAGGGAAGCGCCGTCAACCCCGTCCTGCGAGAAGGAAACTCCGACCGCAGGGCGGCGGCCGCGGTAAAGGAGTATGCCAGAAAGCATCCCCACTCGATGGGCGAATGGAGCGCGGACTCCAAAACACATGTCGCTCATATGAGCGGCGGGGACTTCTATTCCAACGAGAAATCCACCGTTATTACGGAGGCCGGAGACGCAAGGATCGAGTTCGTCGACCGGGACGGAACCGCCACGGTCCTCAAGGAAAAGACCGCCCTTCTCGCCGGCGAGGTCATCGACGCTACGGTCATGAGCCGCCGCGCCCTGCGCGGGTTCCTCGCCGAGCAGATGGAGGACGCGAAACAGAGCGGCGTGCTCTTTTCCATACACCTGAAGGCCACGATGATGAAGGTCTCGGACCCCATCATCTTCGGCCATGCCGTTTCCGTCTACTTCAAGGACGTCTTCGAAAAACACGGCTCCGTCTTTGAAGAGATGGGCATCGACCCCAACAACGGCCTTGGTGACCTTTACGCCAAGATAGAGGACCTGCCGGAAGCCGAGAGAGCGGAAATCGAAGCTGACATTCAGGCCTGTTACCGGAAACGGCCCGAACTTGCGATGGTGAACTCGGATAAAGGCATCACGAACCTGCACGTGCCCAGTGATGTTATCGTCGATGCGTCCATGCCCGCCATGATCCGTTCCTCGGGGCGGATGTGGGGTCCTGACGGCAAGCTTCACGATACCAAGGCGGTAATACCCGACGACAGTTACGCTGGCGTCTATCAGGAAGTAATAGACGATTGCAAAAAACACGGCGCCTTTGATCCCAGGACGATGGGAAGCGTTTCCAACGTGGGCCTGATGGCGCAAAAGGCGGAGGAATACGGGTCCCACGACAAGACCTTCAAATCCCCGGGAAACGGGACGATCCGCGTTGTGAACGGTTCGGGGCGGACGCTGCTCGAACGCACCGTGGAGGAAGGTGACATATGGCGCATGTGCCAGGCAAAGGACCTGCCGATACAGGATTGGGTCAAGCTGGCCGTCACCAGGGCGCGGATAACCGGCACGCCCGCCGTCTTCTGGCTGGACAAAGACAGGGCGCACGACGCAGAGCTCATCGAAAAGGTAAAGCGCTACCTGCAGGACCACGACACGGCCGGCCTGGAGATCCATATCATGTCTCCCGGGCAGGCCACGCGTTTCTCGCTGGAGCGTATAAGAGAGGGTAAAGACACCATCTCGGTGACCGGTAACGTGCTGCGTGATTATCTGACCGACCTCTTCCCGATCCTTGAACTGGGCACCAGCGCAAAGATGCTCTCGATCGTGCCCCTTATGAACGGCGGCGGACTTTTCGAGACCGGTGCAGGCGGCTCGGCGCCCAAACACGTCCAGCAGTTTCTGGAAGAGGGGCATTTGAGATGGGATTCCCTCGGCGAATTTCTGGCCCTTGCGGAATCTCTGGAGCACCTGGGCACAAAGTACGATAATGAAAAGGCCCGGATCTTCGCGGAGACGCTCGGTCAGGCGACGAGCAAGTTTCTCGACAGCAACAAGTCACCCTCGCGCAAGGTAGGTGAGCTGGATAACCGTGGGAGCCATTTTTACCTCGCCCTGTACTGGGCCGAGGCCCTGGCCGGGCAGACCAAAGACAAGGATATTCAGGCGCGTTTTTCCAGGGTGGCAAAGGAGCTTGGAGATAATGAGGCGAAGATTGTCGATGAGCTGAACGCGCCCCAGGGACGCCCCGTTGATATCGGCGGCTATTACCACCCTGACCCGGAAAGGGTCGCCAGGGCGATGCGTCCGAGCGCGACCTTTAACGCTATACTGGACGCCATTTCGTAACGCCGGCAATATAGAAGCTCTCCTGTCGGGTGGCAGGGGGCAGCCCGACACCTCGACGCCCTTAACATGTCGCGTCAGGTAAATGCGGAAATACACCGTTTTTTTTGGATAAAACAGAACAACGGAGGTAACCGATGCAGCTCACAGGCCTTCTCTGGGGGCAGAAGCTCTTGAAAAGGGTCGAGTACCCCAGCTCCGAGGTCCTCGGCCCCGAGGCGAGCGTAGACGATATAAAGGGCCTGATTAAAAAACACGGCCAGATATTCATAAAGCCCATATTCAAGGGCGGCGTGGGCAAGAAGGGCAAGTCCGGTCTCATCGGCAGGGCCTCGGACATAGCCACCGCGCTCAGGGAGAAGGAGCGGCTCTACTTCGTGGAGCACCGCCACGGCAACTCCACCAGCAAGGCCGACGGTGTGACCTTCGAGGGCGGCGTACCCGCCGACCACGAGGTCTACTTCTCCATATCCGACTCCACCGTCTTTCGCGCGCCCACCATGACCATCACCCACCACGGCGGTGTGGACATAGAGGAGCTCCCGCCCGACAAGATAGCCGAAGTCCCCTTCGACCCGCTTACGGGCCTCAAGAGCTTCCACGTGTCCAACGCCCTTACCGGGCTCGGCGCACCGGCCGAGATAATAAGCCCGCTGGTGCAGAACCTTCCCAAGCTCTGGGCTCTCTACAACAACTACGGCATGACCACCCTTGAGCTGAACCCCATCAGGATGTCCCCGAACAGGCGCGGCAGGCTCGTGCCCGTGGCCTGCGACTTCAAGGGGGCCTTCGACATAGACAACCCCGCGTGGAAGAGGCTCGGGCTCCCACCGCATATCTTCGCCTCCGACTACTCGGAGTTCGAGCAGGAGATAAACCAGCTCCGGACGTACCAGGGCCAGTCCGACGTCTTCGTCATGAACCCCGAGGGCACGATAACCGCGCCCACCTTCGGCGGCGGGGCCAACGCCCTGGTCACCGAGCTCCTCGGCGACCGCGCGACCATCAGCTCCGACTTCGGGGGCAACCCGCCCTACGAGAAGATGTTCCAGATATCCCAGATAGTCTTCAAGTACTGGCTCAAGCAGTCGAACGTGCTCTTCATAATAGGCGGCAAGGCCAACAACACCGACATCTTCGAGACCTTCAGGGCCATGGCCGACGCCCTGAAGGACCACTTCCACAAGATGGGGCCCACGCCGCTCTTCGTGGTCGTCGGCCGCGGAGGCCCCAACCTCATCCGCGGCATGGCCTACATGAGCGAGACCCTCGACAACCTGAGGCTCCCTTACAGGATATTCGGCCACGATTCGGCCATGAGCGAGGTCGTCAACTACGCCCTCGGCATCGACGAGTGGATGGCCAGGGAAGGTCGCAAGGCGGTGGGCGCCGAGATCGGCGCCTGAGCCCACGCCCCATTGGATAAAAACGGAAACCACCGAACCGAGAGGCAGCCACCATGCATAAAGAAGGTGTAGCAAAGTTCCCCTACTACGTGGGGGTCGATACCCTGGCCGAAATCGCCACGAGGGAGGACCGGGTATGCGTATTGAACATCCTCGGCACAGAGTCCAGGTCCGTCACTCCCACGAGCCACGTCTTCTCCGGCGGCAACATAGTCTTCGGCACGGGCCCCGGCAGGTCCGGGCAGGCCCTTGAGACGTCGCTCGGCGATATACCGGTATACAACTCCATACGCGAAGGCATGGAGGCCGGTCACAAGTTCAACACCGCCGTCATATATCTGCCGCCCTCGGGCGTGAAGGACGGCGTGGCCGAGGCCGTGCGCCACAACCCGGACCTCAAGAAAGTGGTCATACTCACCGAGAAGGTCTCCCAGAACGATTCGAGCGTCATAAGGGCCATCTGCCAGGCCAACGGGGTCGACGTCTACGGCGCCAACTGCCTCGGCGTGGCCGACGCCTGGAACCGGGTGCGCATCGGAGGGGCACTCGGAGGGAGCAAGCCTGAGGAGTCGCTCGTGAAGGGCTCGGTGGCCCTTTACTCCAACTCGGGAAACTTCACCACCACCATCGCCGTCTACCTGCTGACACAGGGGTGGGGCACCACGACGAGCGTATCGAGCGGCAAGGACGTCTACATACACTACGCCCCGAAGGAGTTCTTCCACGCCCTCGACAACGACGAGAGGAGCAAGTGCGCGGTCATATACACCGAGCCGGGCGGGTACTACGAGTACGGCCTCGATATCAACAAGCCCACCGTGGCCTGCGTCGTGGGCCGCTGGAAGGCTCGTCTCACCAAGGCCTGCGGCCATGCCGGGTCTCTGGCGGGCTCGGGCGACGACGCCATGGCCAAGGAGCGGTGGTACATGGACTACTTCGGGGTGGATTCCATCTACACCCCGGCCAATCCCGTCGTCTCGAAGAAGGGCGCGATCGTAACCAACATCGCCCACATACCCGAGGCCATGACAAAGGTGATGGAGCTCAATGGCGTAAAGCCCGACTTCGAGCCCAAGGGCGACCTTTCGCTCAAGTGCTGGTTCGGCAGCAACGCCTCCATAGCCGTCCCCGGGGAGTTCGACATACCCGTCGTAAGGGCCGTGGCCCCCTATGACGAGCAGATAGATGTCATACGCCGCCAGGTGGGCGCGCAGTACCCGAGGGTGAACATGAAGGACGCCTCCGGGGCGTCGATGATGGACCCCAAGACACAGGTCACCAGGATTCACAACATCTCCATACTCGACGCCTCCAGGAAGTCCCTGGAGGAAAACCTCGTGATGAGCCTCCTGAAGGACTACCCCGACGAATACGGCAGGGCGCTCGCCAACGTCGCCTTCAACGCCTATGTGAACCAGTCCGGCCAGCCGGCCGCGGCCGCAGCCGACGCATCGAGGGAGGCCGAGAACTCGCCCAACACGGTCCTCTCCGCCGCCGTCTCCATCGTGGGCAGGGGCAAGGTCGGCCGCGCGCTCGCCGCAAGCGACCTCATCATCGACGCCTTCGCCGAGAGCGGCCTCGAAGACGCCACCGGGGACTTCGACGTAAAGCCGCTCGTGGCGGACCTCTCCAGGGAGGCAAGAGAAGGGCTTACCGCCTGCAAGGAGAACAGGCTCGCAGGCTCGATGCTCAAGGCGGTGGAGGCCCTCGACAAAAGATCCGTCTTCGTGGAGTTCGTCAAGGAGGCCGCCGGGGGCAACCCTTCGTCGCAGGCGCTCCTTTCGGCCATCTGGGCCACGCTCGCCTGGGAGGGGCTCCGGAGGAAGAAGATATCCAAGGTCACCTTCACCACCCTGCCGTGGTATTCGAGGATATTCTCGACCTTCGTCGGGTGCAGCGTGGACTCGGGCAAACACACTGATGACGCCTTCTGCGGGGTCGCCACGGACGACCTCCTCGCGTCCTGGTCTTTCACCGAGACCGCCTTCCTGGCCCTCATCGGCCGAAGGCCCGAGGACAAGGAGCTCTTCGAGTTCTCGACCCTCCTCGGCCTCATCATCAGCAACGGCCCGGGGACGATTTCCGCCCAGGGCAGTAAGGGCGGCGTCTCGGCCGACGGGCCCGAGGACCCGGCCAGGGTCCAGGTGAACAAGGCCTTCGTCGGTTTTCTCACCCACACGGGTTTCGCCCACGGCGGAAACGGATACGAGGCCATAGCCTTCCTCATAGACCGCTTCAAGGGCACCAGGCTCAAGGACCCGGCCGACAGTGGGCACGGCGTGGACTTGAAGCCCATAGCCGACGAGTACGCGAAGTGGTATGCGGGTTACAAGGCCGAGCAGAAGGCCCTGGGCAACATCCAGTATCTGAAGATACCCTGCGTCAACCACCCCGTATTCAAGGGCAAGGACGTCAACTACGACCCCCGCGAGAGGTTCGTTTCGGAACTATTCGAGAAGAAAGGCATCTACAACGCCTTCCTCGACTTCTACGGCAACCTCGTGGTGAGCCTCTACGAGAACAAGGTCAGCAAGAACGTCTACTGCGTCAACGTAGACGCGGTCATAGCCGTGATACTCCTGAAGATGGTCTGGGACGCCTTCACCACCGGCAAGATGGGCGACCGCGAGGTCGAGACCGCGGCCTTCACGACATTCCTCTTCGGCAGGATGATAGGCTGCGCCGCCGAGATAGACGACCACATAAACCGGGGCCGGAACATGGACACGAGGACCCCGGCGTCCAAGTGCTCGTTCGTGGGATAACCGCCCATCCTTTACAACTGAAAAATGCCCGGTCCTTCGGGACCGGGCATTTTTTTATGGAGAGGGTAGGGGGGAGTGTGGAAGATCGAGGTGTTGTCCGCATGTTGTAATCTTTAATTGCAATTCCTTGTAAAATAACGTATATTTTAGCAAATAATCATTAGAATAGAGTTGGCTGTGCCACCAGTCTCGTAGGTCGGGTTAGCGAAGCGTAACCCGACAACTCTGCTGGCATCGCCAAATCATCTATGGAGGAAAAGATGGCGGAAGAATGGATAGAGCAGATGAAGAATCAAGTGAATGCACTTGAAAAGCTTGAGGAATATATCAACGTCTCCGATGATGAAAGGGCGGCGCTTGAGTCCATGGAAACCCGGTGGGGAGTAACGCCCTATTTCGCGTCGCTCATGGATAGGGACGACCCGAATTGCCCCATCCGCAAGCAGGTGATCCCGTCGGTGAAGGAGCGGACCAATAAATTCGGGATGGACAACTACCTGGTCTGGAAAGAGAATAGAGCGACCGAAGAGGTCCGCCCCGATAGCATCGCCCGTCAGTATAACGACCGCATCGCTTTTACCGTCGTGGAGACCTGTGGCATTTATTGCCGGCACTGCTTCCGCAAGGAACTGGTCGTCGACCAGGACCTGCAGCTGCGTTTTGACGTCGACGAAGGACTGGCCTGGATAGCCGAGCACACCGAGCTTCGCGACATACTGATTACCGGCGGCGACCCGTTGCTTTTGTCGGATGATAAACTGGAATACCTTATTAAAAAGCTTCGCGAGATGCCGCACATCGAGATGATCCGCATCGGCTCCCGGCTGCCGATAGTCCTGCCTCATCGTATTACTGAAGGGTTGAAAAAGGCCATCGGAGGCTGCCACGAAGTCCCGGTCTGGATCAATACGCAGTGCAACCACCCGAAAGAGATTACCAAAAAGACGGTACAAGCGGTTTACGACCTCTTGAGCTGCGGCATCAATGTGGGAAATCAGGCGGTGTTGTTGAAGGGTATAAACGACGACGTCGATACCTTCAGGGAGCTCCATCAGAAGCTGCTCCGCACCCGCATCCGGCCCTACTACATCTTCTACTGCGAACCGGCCCCTGGGATAGACCATTTCCGTACCCCGGTGGAAAAAGGCGCAGAACTCATCCGTGACGCGATACGCGGCCATACCACCGGTCTGGCGCAGCCGATGTACGTGCTGGCGACCAACATCGGCAAGATCCCACTGATGCCGGACTATTATATTACGGACAAGAACGAGGAGGAATACACGCTGCGCAATTACAAGGGTGAGACGACCAAATTCGCCAACATCCCCGAGTAGGGGCTGGTGTCGACGGACCTATCCGCCCGCCGGTTTTCTGATGGATGGCTTTTTAGGGTGGGCGGAGGCACACATACAAGGCTACTGATATACAAGGGTGGTTTGTCCACCTATACCTTCGGCGGGTTCAATTTTGCAAATTGAACCCGGAAGTTCTTGCCTGGGATAACGAAATTTCGGGTTCAGGTTACAAACCTGAACCCGCATAGGGCACAAAAGAGACGTGGCCGCGACCGGGGCAACTCGCTCTTAACGATGTGGTTG